>DAHUXV010000091.1 GCA_027306985.1 Gammaproteobacteria bacterium
AAGAAACCAGAGCCGGCAGGTGGGGCCCGTAGGGCCGCCGTCTTGATACGCTTTGTAGCGCTTCCGGGCCGATTTTGCAAGGCCCGCCAACCCATCGGTGCAACAATATAAGCCCTTCTTGATGACTGATCCACACTCTCCCAGCTTCGACACCCTCGGCCTCGCCCCGCCCGTTCTGCAGGGCATTCGCGACGCCGGCTTCGCCCACTGCACCCCGATCCAGGCCCAGACGCTGCCCATCGCGCTCTGCGGCCGGGATGTCGCCGGACAGGCGCAAACCGGTACCGGCAAGACTGCCGCGTTCCTGGTCGCCCTGTATCACACGCTGCTCACGCGGCCGGCGCCGGCGAGCCGCACCTCGACGTCCGTCCGGGCGCTCATCGTGGCGCCCACACGCGAGCTCGCGGTGCAAATCCATCACGACGCCGAGACGCTGGGCCGGCACACAGGCCTCGTGCACGCCGTAGTCTACGGGGGCATCGATTACGAGAAGCAGCGGCGGCAGCTCTCGGAGGGCGTCGACGTGCTCATCGGCACGCCGGGACGCCTGATCGACTACTACAAACAGCACGTCTTCGACCTGAAGCACGCTCAGGTCCTGGTGCTGGACGAGGCCGACCGGATGTTCGATCTCGGCTTCATCGCCGATATCCGCTACATCCTGCGGCGCCTGCCGCCGCCCGAGCGCCGCCAGTCGATGCTGTTCTCGGCGACGCTCTCCTACCGGGTCCTGGAGCTCGCCTACGAGCACATGAACAACCCGGAGCTGGTCCGCGTCGAGCCCGACAAGATGACGGTCGATCGCGTGCGGCAGATCATGTACTACCCCTCGATGGAGGAGAAAGTACCGCTGCTCGTGGGACTGCTGCGCCAGAGCGAGGCGCGGCGCACCATGATCTTCGTCAACACCAAGCGGATGGCCGAGCGGCTGGAGAGCGTTCTGAAGGCGAACGGATTCCACGCGCAGGCGCTCTCGGGCGATGTGCCGCAGGCGAAGCGGCTGCGCTTTCTGCGCGATTTCCACAATGGCGATCTCGCCGTGCTCATCGCCACCGATGTCGCCTCGCGCGGACTGCACATCCCCGACGTCAGCCACGTCTTCAATTTCGATCTGCCGCAGGATGCGCCCGATTACGTGCATCGCATCGGGCGTACGGCGCGGGCCGGCGCCGAGGGAGATGCCATCAGCTTCGCGTGCGAGGAGTTCGCCGTGTCGCTGCCGGACATCGAGGGCTACATCGGCCACAAGATCCCCTCGTCGCCCATCGCGCCCGACATGCTGGCCGGCGGGCTGGCCGAGGGGGAGCTGCCGCCGCGCCACCGCCGGCCCCTGCGCGGCCGCGGGGACCGGCCCGGGCGCCCGGGGCATTCCGGCGCGGGGCGCTCGGGGGGACACTCCGGCGGCGGCCATTCGGGCGGCGGGAGCCATTCCGGCCCCTCGCAGCGCTCGCGGCGCGGCAAGCCACGCGGGAAGCCGCGCGGCGGGGCATAGGCGCACCGGCACGGGGCGGCGTAGTAGCGCGAGTGCCCCGTACGTCGCGGCGGCGGGCCGGTTTTCAAGGCCGCGGGCGCCCTCCAGGCGTATCATACCGGCGCGCCGGCCCCTGAGGGCCGCCTGCGCGGCAGGAAGGGCCACTGGGAGATGCTTCGCGCCGGAGCCGCGCCGAGCGGCCGGCTCCATGACGGAAACCCTCAATAAGGCCATGGCGGAAATCGAAGACAACGTCGACCGCGAGCTATTTCGCAATATGGAGAAGCTGCGGCAGCTGCGTATCGAGCATCGCGACCTCGATGAGGTGATCACGCGCCTGTCCCTCGACGCCCACATCGATGAGCTGCAGCTCAAGCGACTCAAGAAGCGCAAGCTGATGCTGAAGGACCAGATCACGCGTCTCGAGAGCGAGCTCATCCCCGATCTCAACGCCTGACGCGGCGAGCAGCGCCCTGGGGCGGTCATGCCTGTCCAGATCACTGGGAACGTATCTCTTGCGGACCGGGACCTCGCCTGGTCGTTCGTGCGCGCCTCCGGCCCTGGCGGCCAGAACGTCAACAAGGTCGCGACGGCGGCGCGGTTGAGATTCGACCTTGCGGGCACGGAGTCGCTCGAGCCGGCGGTGAAGGAGCGGCTGAGGTCGCTGGCGGGCCGGCGGGTGAGCGAGGACGGGGCGCTGCTCATCGTGGCGCGCAATCAGCGCACGCAGGAGGGGAATCGGCGGGAAGCGCTGGAGCGCCTGGCCGAGCTCGTGCGGCGCGCCCTGGTGGCGCCCAAAGCGCGCCGCGCCACGCGCCCGACGCGGGCCTCGCGGGAGCGGCGGCTGGAGACGAAGACTCAGCGGCGTACGACCAAGCAGCTGCGGCGGCGAATCGCCTGGGACGATTGAGGTCTCCCCCTCTCTGAAGGGAGGGGATTCGCAATGGGGAGGCGGCGCTGCCTCCGCAGCATGAATGTTGGAGTCTGCGCGCCGGGGATCGGATGAGCGCCGCCCTCCTCCCGCAGCGCGGCGGCCTCAGGAGTGAGTGACCTGCAGGATGCTGTGCCGGATCTGCTCGCTCAGCACGAACTGGGCATCGGCGGCCACTCGCATCAGCACATCGTCGAACTCCAGCTTGCCGGCGGCGCTCGAGCGGACCACGTCGCGGCGGCGCAGCAGGTCGATGAAGTTCTCGAACAGGGTGCGGTCGAAGAACTCGGGGGAATTGAGGCCATACAACATCGCGATACGCTGGGCGTTCATCTGGCAGCGCTCCTCGAGCACCGACTGGGTGATCTCGCCGCTGCCGGCGGCGATGAGCTGCGCGATGGCCAGATAGTAGCGCTCGATCGTCTGGATCGTGGCCTGCGCGAGCAGCGAGAGCTGCATGGCCTCGCCCGAGGCCGGCGGCGGCCGGCGCCAGAGGGCGTGGTCGGCATCGAATTGGATGAGACGGTGAGTCCGCATGCAGGCGAGCATCCCGTCGACCGCGGCAGGAAGCTCATCCTCGCTCCACGGGAGGAACAGCTCCGCGGCGATGTAGGGATAGATGCGCCAGGCGAGGCGGTGGATGTCGTCGTGCGGCACTTCGGCGTTGCTGGAGAAGACGCATGCCAGGAGGGACGGCATCGCGAAGAGGTGCAGCACGTTGTTGCGGAAATACGTGGCGAGCACCGCGCTCTCATCGCTCATCCGCACGACATCGCCCAACGCGTGCTTCTGGCGCTGCAGCACCTTCATCGCCTCGCCATAGGTGATGATGCCGGCGCCGCTGAGGTCGGTGACGGTGATCCGGTCGCTGTAGGGAAATCCCCGCAGCAACGCGCGGTAGAGATCGATCTGGCGCTCGAGGTCGGCTTCCGCGAGCGCCTGGCGCGGCATGGCGAGCAGGATGACCGCGAGCAGGTTGATCGGAGTGACCGCGGCGGCGGCGTTGATATTGCGCATGATGCGGCCGGCGAGGTCGTCGACCGCCGCGCCGATCCAGGGCGCACGGACGTCTTCGTCGAACGCGCGGGTGCGCCATTCGCCGTCGTGCCGGTCCAGAATGTCCTCGAGCGCGATGGGCTCGCCGAGATTGACGTGGACGCGCCCGAAGCGTTCCCGCAGCTTGCGCAGCGCCCGCACCAGGCCGAGCACGCTCTCCTTCTCCTTGGGCTTGCCGGAGAGCTCCCCCACGTACGTGGCGCCCTCGACGACGCGCTCGTACCCGAAATAGACGGGCAGGAAGATCACCGGCCGCGCGGGGTCGCGCAGGAAGCTGCGCACGGTCATGGAGATCATGCCGGTCTTCGGCTGCAGCAGGCGGCCGGTGCGGCTGCGGCCGCCTTCGATGAAGTACTCGATGGAGTGGCCCCGCGCCATGATGGCCGCGAGGTATTTCATGAAGACGACGGTGTACAGGCCGTTGCCGCGGAACTTGCGGCGGATGAAGAAGGCCCCGCCCATGCGCAGCAGCCGTCCGACGATGGGCAGATTGAGATTGATGCCGGCGGCGATGTGCGGGACCGGGTAGCCGTTGACGTAGATGACGTAGGACAGGAGCAGATAGTCCATGTGGCTGCGATGGCAGGGCACGTAGACGATTTCGTTACCCTGCGCCGCGCGCTCGAGCGTTTCGAGATGGCCGACCGAGACGCCGTCGTAGAGCCGATTCCAGAGCCATGCCAGCAGGCGCTCGAGGAAGCGGACGAAGGCATGCGAGTAATTGGCGGCGATCTCCTTCGCGTAGCGGGAAGCCTGCAGCAGCGCCATGCGCCGGGTCAGTGATTTCTCGCGCATCTCCTGCGCGACGGCGGCCCGCACTGCGTGCGTCCGCAGCACCCGGGTGACGATGGTCCGCCGGTGCGAGAGGTCGGGCCCGATGCGCGCCGCGCGGTGCTGGGCATAAAGACCGCGCAGCGCTCGCGCCACCCGGCGGCCGCGCACCGCGAGCCCGATCTCATCGCCGAGGAGGCTGCGCAGCGCGATCGGCTCTTCCAGCTCGACCAGGGTGTTGCGGCCGTTGAAGAGCACCTGCAGGAGCTTGCGGGCGCGGCTGGTGAGCGCCCAGTTTTCCACCAGCAGCAGGCGAAACCAGGAGGCCTCGCGCTGGGGCGCGCGCCCCCAGTACACGGCGACGGGCACCAGCTCGATCTCGAGGCTGGGGTCGGCGTCGAGCGCCGCGAGCATCTGCTCGAGCTGCGGTGGCGGACGCCGGTCGAGCCGTTCGTCCCAGAAGCCGCGGGGCCGGCTGAGGTAGAAGTAGGAGCGCAGGTCGGAGGACTCGCCGAGGAGCCGCTTGCGTGGGCGCGGCAGCTTCAGGCGCACGCACGCGCGCTGCAGGACTGCGAGGTCGGTGACGCTGCGCCGCTCCAGCACGTAGCACACGGCGGCGGCGCGCCCCTGCAGCCGGGCGGGAATGTCCTCGGGCAGGATGCGGTAGCGTACCCACAGCGTGAGCACGCGATGCAACAGCCAGTTCAACCCTCCCCCCCCCCTTGGGACTGCTACCCGATCGCCAGCGCCGGAAGGTCCAGAGCGATCAGAAAATACTCGAAGAGATACTGAATGACCCGGATCTGGTTGTGCAGGTTGTGGTCGCTTTCCAGGAGGTGCAGCGCGGCGCGATAGGCCTGCGCGAATCGGATGCTGTGCTCGAAGGGAACCACATCGTCCCGCCATCCGTGCACCAGCGCCGCCGGACAGTCGAGCACGCCCTCACGCAGCTCCGGCAGGCCCGGCACATAGAGGGCCGGCGCCATCAGAAAAATGCCGCGCGCGTGCAGCAGCGAAGCCGAGACGACCGCGACGTACCCGCCGAGGCTGGAGCCCACCAGCACCAGATCGCCGGCAAGCTCCTTGCAGAACTCCACGAGTCTCGCGACGCGCTGGCGCGGGTCGTCGAGGCCGCGGTAATCGACCGAGTGCGCCTCGTAGCCCTCGCTGCGGGCGACCTCGGCGAGCGCGGAGATCTTGCGTCCCCAGGGGCCGCTCTCCTTGCCGTGTGAGAACACCACGTGCCGGCCGACCATGGCGGCCTGGCCGCCGGCCGCCGACGTCGGGTCGGATACAGGATTGGCATCGCCTTGGCTCATCGGGCGAATGATGCAGGCAAACCCCAGCCGAAGCCATAACCCTCGTCGCGTACCCCCTCTTTCGGGCGCGCGGGCCGCTCGTTCCGCGCCGGAGGCCTTCCCTCGGGCGAGCGCGGACCCGAGAGGGGCGCCGGGAGCGTCGGCCCGACCGGGGGGCCGCCCGGCTACCGGTAGTCCATCTTCTTCAGGATGGTCGTCTCGATCTCCCATTCCACGCGCTGGCGGGAGGTGGCCAGCCGGTTGACGCTGACCGGGCGCACGCGGCTCGAGGCGGGATGGTGGGTCACCAGCCAGGCATCGAACTCGCCCGGCCTGCTGGTCGCGAAACCGAACAACAGGTTGACCCGGCCGTCGGCGACGGTATCGGGGCGGTTGACGCGCTCGTCGCAGATGACGAAGTAGCGGTCGCCGGGCTCGGCGCCCACGAACGCGCCCTGCTCCGCCAACACTTCGAGAAACGTATCGACCAGCGAGCGCGCGCGCGCCCAGGTCGCCGGGCCGTTCTGCTCGAGCAGCACCCAGCGCGTGCCGCGCTCGACGCTCGCGGCGACCCAGAGGCCCAGGCGCCGCGCCGCGAGATACTTCCAGTCGGTGAGCCCGCTGCCGCCCGAGGCGAGCGTGCGCGCATCCACTCGCCCGCCGCCGCTTGCCGGAGCCGCACGCGGCACGGTCAGGGTGTTGATGCCGACCTGGGCGAGCCGCAGCCGATCAGCGTCGCCGACAGGGACCGCCGGCTGCGTCCCCGGACGCAGGGCCGCCTCCTCGCCCTCCACGGCCGACCACGGAGGGCAGATGTCGTCGGCGCGCGCGAGCATGCCGGCAACGGCGCCGCAGGGGGCGAAAGTCTCGAGACGCCCGCGCAGCCGATCGAGTGCCTGGACCCGCGGGTAGTACATCACCGCGCTGTCGCTGCGAAACGGCCAGGTACGGATGCCGTCGAGAGCCGCACGGGCGTTGCTCCAGGATGCGGGCGGATCCACGATCAGCATCGCGTGACGCTCGCGGCAATAGCGCGCGGCGACGAGGAGCGTGCTGAGACCCACGTCCTGCTCCCGCGACAGCGGCGGTATGCAAAGAAGGTTGAAGCCGTCGGCGGCGCTCAGCGCGAAAAGCCCCGTGCCGGCCGCGGCGGACCCGATGATGTCGTAATCGGTCAGCGGACCGCCGTCGTCGCCGTCGGCATTGCAGGAGGCGTACCCGATCGCGGACCCTCCGGGCCCCGTGGAGCGGTCCGGACGCTGCGCGGGGAACGGCTCGACGGCGCGGGCCAGCCGCGACTGCAGCAGCAGGTCGACGAGGCAGCGGCCCGAGTCCGGCCGCAGCGAGGCGCGGCGGAAGATCTCCTGGTCCTCGATGAGCTCCGAGCCTGCCGAGCGAACGCGCTGCACGACGAGGTTGAAGCGATCGCCGTCACCCTCGGGAATGCCGTCGTAGTCGACGGAGGCGCGCAGATATTCCCGCGAGCCGGGGTTGAGGCCCGAAAGGCGCAGCACCCCGGCGCCGGCCGGCAGCGTGATGGTGGGCGGACGGCCGCCGTTGGCGACCCGTACGATGACGGCGCGGCCGCCGCCGTGATCGAAGAATTGCTCGACCGCGTAGGAGAGGGCGGAGGGTTGCCAGAGTCCGCCGAAAACGTGTTGGAACTCCGCGAAGCTCGCGACCGTCACGGGACGATGCACCGGCCCCTTCAGGGTGCGGCCGACGAAGGCGGTGACGGCGCTGGGCAGGCGCGCGATGATCGGCTCGGTCCGACTTGGCGCGAGCTCCAAGCCGGGCGCACCGCGTTCAACCACTGATGTGAATCCCCGCCGCATTCTTGTTGTAGCGGTGGACTCTACCACATCCCGTAAAAAAACCCCCGGTCCACGAGGGCCCGGGGGTTCGAAACGCGGACTTTCGATGAAGGGAAGGAAGTCCGCTAGGGGATACCGATACCGACTCTCAGTGCAAACGCGCCCAATGCAGAATCTTGATCTCTTCCGAATCCAGGTCGAAGCTCTGCGCGAGCAGAGATCGCAGCTCGCGCGTCCCGCCACCGCTGTCCAGCGGATGCCGCAGCTCCACCACACCGCTCCATTCGTTCGAGGAAATCGCGCTCGGTGCGCGCGGAACTCCGGTTACGAAGTGCGTGTAGTACTTGGTAGCCACGGCGGAAAGCGTAGTTTCGCTGCCCGGCCGCGTCCGTGACCGGCTCCACAGAACACCGGGCTTTTGACAAAATCGCCGCCATGGGACGATTCCGTGCACCCGCTCCGGCGGCTTCGAAATACATCACGCCCGAGGGCGAGCGGCGCCTGCGGCAAGAGCTGGAGCAACTCTGGCGGGTGGAGCGCCCGAGGGTGACCCAGGCCGTGGCCGAAGCGGCGGCTCAAGGGGACCGCTCCGAGAACGCCGAATACACTTATGGTAAACGCCGGCTGCGGGAGATCGACCGGCGGGTGCGCTT
>DAHUXV010000102.1 GCA_027306985.1 Gammaproteobacteria bacterium
CCACGGCGGTGCCATCGCGCTCGGTCATCCGCTCGGGGCCACCGGTGCCGTCCGTACCGCAACGCTGGTCCACGGGATGCGCTCGCACGGTCTGAAAGGCTACGGCATGGTCACGATGTGCGTCGGCGCCGGGATGGGCGCAGCGGGCATCTTGGAGGTGCTGTGAGCAACGAGTTCGGCGATAGCGGTCCGCTCATCGCCGGTCGCTCGCATTGTCCGCTAGAATAATGCCGGGGTCGAGGGTTCGAGTCCCCCCCTTTCCACCAGCATTTTCAGGGTTCGCTCCGGCGTTTGCTGATTGCGAGCGAGTAGCTGGTGCTTCGGCCGCCGGCGGGATCTTTGCGCAGCGCACCCCGCGCAACGAGATCCAGGATGTCGCGGTAAGCAGTGTCCTGTGAGCTCTTGGTCAGCTTGGCCCATTTCGAGGTGGTGAGCTCGCGATATGCGGATAATAAGGGGTATTCTCCGCCCATGCCTGCAGGAGATTGCGGGAATTTCGCGGGAATCGGTCGCGCCCGGTTATGCTCTGTCGTGCCAACAGCGAATGGGCGTCCATTGGCAAGCTATAGAATGCAAAGCGCGGGAGTCGGCAGCGCTCGGGACTATAGCTGCCGGAGCCACAGCCGAGCTGACGATCGGGAGCGCCGATGCCGCGGCCGCCGCAATTCAAAATGTCCCCGATCGGAGATTCCCGATCGGGGGCTTGGCGGAGCGAGCGGTGTATCAGAAATTCACGGTTGCAGTCTGATTGGCGGTCACGGTGGCAGTCATGCCCGCGGTCGGCAAGAAGGTCACGGTGGTCGTCCCTGCAGTGGAGGTGCTTGTGCAGGCCACGGCCAGCGTATAGCTGCCGGCGAGCAGGAACGGCTGACTGTACGAGTAGCTGCCCGAGGAAGACAGCGTGATCTCAGGTTCCACCACCGGGGTCAGGCTGCCGGAGGGCGTCACGGCGCCGGAGAAGATATACACGTGAGCATTGGGCAGCGGACCGCTACCCGAATAGCCGTTCAGGCATGCGGAATTGCCCTGCAGCGTCGAGAGCGCCACGGTACCGCTGATCGTTCCCGCCTGAACATCGTCGATGAGGCGCAGCGCGGGTTTCAGGATGTAATCCTGTGCACCACCGCTCGTTTGGCCGGGCGGCGCGGTGATCGACTGCTGCAGCATGAAGTCAACGGTGAAATTGGCCACCTGGTTGGCCGTCATGGTGAAGCCCTGCACCAGCTTAAGGCCCGTCTGGGCGCCGCTCGGGATCATCAGCGGGTCCTGCGCGCCATTGATCATGATGTAGGAATTGGCCACCGTGCCGTCCGCGGCGACATTCAGTATCAGACGGATCCAATCGTAATTGCCCGCCGGCACGGACTCGCCGCTGAGAAGGGAGGCTTCGTTGCCGTTCTGCTCCTGTATCAGATCGATTGTCTTGGGCGAGCTGAAATTGATGGTGATCGACCGGCCTCCGCCACTGGGCTGCAGCTCCACGCCGGTGAAGGAAACCACCACCGAGCTCGCCGAATCGACCGGCCCGTCCGTAATGCCGAGATTCATCGTCGAGGAAGAAGATCCAGCGCCGCCTCCGCATGCCGACAGCAGTGGCACCGCCAGGCAAACCGCGGTGATCAGGCGCGCCGATTGGCAGAGATGAGTGCGGAAAATCGAGGGTCTCATAGCGTTCACCTCAAACTCTGTTGCAGGACCAAACCACCAGACGCTGTGTCATCCCAATCGTCGTGCCGCGGAGTCCGTCGCTCGCGGCGCCTCTCCAGGGAAATTCCCTTCTGCAATCCTCTGGAGCAAATGATCAATCCATCCATCCATGCCAAAGGATGCCGCATCATCGATTTGACAAAATGTGCCCTCCGGGCTGCGTGCTCATGATCGGCAACAACGTACCCGAAGCTGTGCGCCTGACGGCCGCCCGGATAAGACGTTCTCTCATGGCTCTGCCCCGAACCGTGAGCCGCGCCTCGCTTCAGATCGCGCTCTCGCATCCTAGCCGGTGGAGCTGAATGAATCCTTAACCGATGCGAACAGATGTCTCTTGCGGGCGACAAGAACGGGGATGTTGATGTTGCGGCATATCACCGTGACGGTGTTACCAACGGGGCCCACGGTGTGTACCGGCTGAAGTGGGTCGGCTGGCGCGCCGGTATCTCGAGATGGTGGTTTCGAGCACCGGTGGCGAGAGCGAAGCAGCGCGGAAGGTCCACGGTGATTGTCCCGACTGGGATCGCATCAGGGGACCGCGGCGCCCGACGCCGAGACGGCGCTTGAAGCAGCGCGCCGGGGCCCCGGACCAGCAGTTTCAGGGTTCGCTCCGGCGCCATTGATGGTGCTCGCGTGCGCCAGCGGCGCGCGCGAGCCAGGAAGACACCGCTAAACCGGAAAATCCGGGTGAAGCAATCCCTGAATATATGACATGGACCGTCACTGTACGCGGGCGCTGTCAGCGCATACTATACCCCCATAGGGTATTCCGATCCTCTGACCATGAGCCATACCACGCGCGAAAAATCGAAGCTTCTGTCCCGCGTTCGCCGCATTCGCGGCCAGATCGAGGCGCTGGAGCGGGCGCTCGAGGCTGAGCAGGGCTGCGCAGAGGTCCTGCAACAGATTGCCGCAGTGCGCGGCGCCATCAATGGCCTCATGGTCGAGGTGATGGAAGAGCATATCGAGACGCATGTCGCAAATCCGCGGATTGCGAGCGACGCGAAGCGTCGAGAGGGTGCGGACGAGTTGATCGAAGTGGTGCGCGCCTATCTGCGATAGGCGCCATGGGTCGGAGGTTTTCCAAATGAGCGAAGAGCAAGGTCGGGCGCTCGCGCCTGAGCTGGCGGATCAGGCGCTGATCAGAGCCGCGGTTCCTTCTGCCCGGGCCGGTCGCCGTGTGGATGACGCCGCCGCGCATCGTCACCACGACCACGACCATGAGGACCATGGCCAGCACGATCATGATCACGAGCACGAGTTCTCGTTGACCGAGAGCGTTCGCATTGCCCTGGTCGCGCTGGCGGCCGCTGCCGTGTGGTTTCACGTTTGGGAACCGCTGCGATCCGTCAGCGTGATCGGGGTCGCGGGCCTGGCAATCGGCGGCTGGCCGATCTTCAAGGAGGCGTTCGAGAATCTGCTGGCGCGGCGGATGACGATGGAGCTCTCGATGTCCATCGCCATCGTGGCGGCAGCGGCCATCTCGCAGTTCTTCACCGCTCTGGTCATCACGCTTTTCGTTCTGGTCGCCGAAGTCCTCGAGGGCATGACCGTCTCGCGCGGCCGTCGTGCGATCCGCGATCTGCTCGATTTCCTGCCCAGGGCCGTCGCGGTGCGCCGCTCGGGTGGCGTGTCCGAGGTCGACGCGGCGGAACTCGCGCCGGGCGATGCCGTGCTCGTCAATCCCGGCGGCCGGATCCCGGTGGACGGCACGGTGATCGCCGGTCATTCCTTCGTCGACCAGTCCCGCATCACGGGAGAGTCGCTCCCCGTGGAGAAGACGACGGACAGCGCCGTATTCGCCGGATCCATCAATCAATCCGGCGCGCTCGAGATTCGCGCCGAGCGGATCGGACGCGAAACGAGCTACGGCAAGATCATCGAGGCGGTGGAGCAGGCGGAGCGCTCCCGGGCTCCGGTGCAGCGCCTGGCGGACCGGCTGGCCGGGTACCTGGTGTACTTCGCGCTCGCAGCGGCGCTCCTCACCTACGTTCTAACGCACAACATCCGCTCCACGATCTCGGTCATCATCGTTGCTGGCGCTTGCGGAATCGCGGCCGGTACGCCGCTCGCGATTCTGGGTGCCATCGGCCGCGCGGCTCGGGCCGGCGCCATCGTAAAGGGTGGGCTCTATCTCGAGCAGCTCGGCCGGGTCGACACGGTCGTGCTGGACAAGACCGGTACGCTCACCTTCGGGCGTCCGCAAGTCCGTGCCTTGCACCCGGCCGGTGGCGTTGATGCGATGGCGCTGCTCGATGCCGCCGCAGCGGCCGAGCTGCGTTCCGAGCATCCATTGGGCAAGACCATCGTCGCGCACGCGCGCGTCTCGGGCCGCTCACTCATCGAGCCCGAGCAGTTCGGCTATCGGCCGGGACGCGGCATCGATGCGATGGTGACGGGCGAGAAGGTGCTCGTCGGGAACCTGGCCCTCATGCAGGATCATGGCATCCCAGTGCCCGAGGCCCTGGCGGGTGCTCATCGAGGATCGTCCGAGGTCTACGTGGCGCGCGCCGGTATCCTCCTCGGCGCGATCGAGATTGCCGATCGCATCCGGCCGGAGGCGCGAAGCGCCATCGCCGCGATCCGTGCGATGGGCGCGAGAGTAGTGCTCCTGACCGGCGATGCACGGGCGGTGGCCGAATCCGTGGCCGCCCAGCTCGGCATTACGGAGGTCGCCGCCGATCTGCTCCCCGAGGACAAGCGAGCCTACGTCGAGCGACTCACTGGTGCGCGGCACATCGTGGCAATGGTCGGCGATGGGATCAACGACGCGCCGGCACTCATCGAAGCGCAGGTGGGCGTCGCCATGGGCTCGGGAACCGATGTGGCGCGGGAGAGCGCCGACGTGGTGTTGCTCGGGAACGATCTGGCGAAGTTCGCCGAGACGCTGGCGATCGCGCGGCGTACCCGACGCATCATCTGGGCGAATTTTGCGGGCACGATCGGGGTGGACACACTCGGCATCGCGCTTGCGGCCGTGGGGCTGCTCAACCCCCTGTTGGCCGCGTTCATTCACGTGGCATCGGAGCTCGCTTTCATCCTCAATTCCGCGCGGCTCCTGCCGGCTCGACATTCGGGCGCCGGAACCCCGCCCCGCCCGGTCGCCCTCCGTGCGTGACTCCATGACAGGTCCAGCCGGGGGCCGTCGTCGGACTCATCCTGAGCCGGGCATCACGCCCATGATGCCGGGGTCGAAGGGTTCGGTCTCGCCGGCCGCCGGATCAATGGCCGCCCGAAGATGCGGCACTGCCGGCGGCGCGCGCGGCCTGCGGGGTGCATGCGGGCCGGGAGCGGCTCATGCGCTCCTCGCATTTGGCGCGATCGACGACCGCGTTGGCGAGGCTGGCGTGGGTCATGGCGCAGGCCGGCATCCATGTGGTGGCGGGCGCGCTCGAGGTCGTTGCGGACCGGAATTCGGGGCTGCGAGTCTCAGCGGCGGCCGGATGCGGCCGCTTCGGCGGCGAGGAGAATCTCCGCTCCCCGGTCGGGCTCCTCGTCCCTGCGCAGCAGCTCGAGGATTTCGCGAGTCAGTTGGTTGCGCATCGCGGGTCGCTCGTCCGCGCGGGTGATGTAGCGGACGACGGCGACCACTCCGCTCTCGGTGGGCCGAATGTTGACGGCGGGCTGGGCGGAGAAGGATCGCGTGCCATAGCGGGTGGATACGGTCTTCCATTCGCTCTCGGCCTGTTGCGTCTGAGTCTCGGTCGCGGCGGCCACGACGGCCCGGATCCTGTCGGCGACGGCGTGCGGAGTCTCGTTGCGCGGAATGGCGACCTGCAGCTCGTCCCAGAGCCATTGGCCGGAGGTGCTGAAGTTGAAATAGTAGCCGGTCACCGCGTACATGTTCATGAAGGCGACTTTTCGCCCCGTGACGTGGCCCGGCTCGTTCCAGTTGCCCGTCTCCAGCAGCACGGTGCGAAACGGGGTGATCTCGATCGCTTCGCCGCGCACTCCGTTCAGGGAGCTCTGATTGATCTCGACGAAATCCCCCACCCGTACGCCGTGCCGTCCCATCAGGACGAACCAGCCGAGGAACGACAGGATGAAGTCCCGGAGGGCGATGGCGAGTCCGGCGCCCGCCAGCCCGAGCACCGTCGACAAATCGCGGGGCCTGCCGAAGAGGATCATCAGAATCACCACCACCGCGACCAGCTGTGCGCTGATTCGCAGCACCGCCTCGAGCGTCGCCTTCTGCCTGCGCTCCAGGGACAGGCGGTCGAAGAGATGCTCGGTGAGGCGGTTCAGGAAGAACGCGGAACCCATCGTGAGCACGATCCACAGGCAGCTCGCGATCAGACTGTGCAAGGCCGCCTGTCGGGCCCTGTCGACCAGCGTGGCCCATCGGCGGTAGGCGGAGCCCAGCGCACTCATGTCCCGGATCCGATCATCGAGAATTCGAAGCATGATCCGGTTCGACGAGATCCGCTGAATCAAGACGGTGAGAGAGCCGGGCAGACTTGCCGTCTGCCGGGGGGTGAGCTCGTCGTTCCACCAGGCCCGCCCCTGCGCCTCCTCGGTGCCGATGAGCTTCTTCA
This sequence comes from Gammaproteobacteria bacterium, assembly GCA_027306985.1. Classification (GTDB taxonomy): domain Bacteria; phylum Pseudomonadota; class Gammaproteobacteria; order Steroidobacterales; family Steroidobacteraceae; genus 13-2-20CM-66-19. Next base: position 6,243 of record DAHUXV010000102.1, read on the forward strand.
GCGAGAGTTGCCGCCGCGTCAGGATGGCGAGGTGGGCATGTGCCGCCTGCCGCGCCAGACGGATTCGCGATTGCGTGCGGCCGATCGCGCGCCAACGCGACCACCTCGCCAGCAGGCTGCCCGCAGCTGTCGAGCCGGCATACGCGGGGAACTTGAAAGCGTCGTGCTCCTCCGACAGCGCCACGTGTTCCGCCTTGAGCCTCGCCAGGCGGGATTGCAGCCGGCCGCCGGCTTGATCGAGAGCGTCCTTGGCGTCGTCCAGTGCTTCGTGAAGGAGCCCCAGGTCGGCCTGGCGGACGTCCAACCGCTGCTCCAGGGCGCTTCTGCGCGATCCATGGAGCCGCTGCGCCTGAATCTTGAGCCGGTCGATCTCGGCCTGGCGGGTCGCGATGGCGCCGGCGATGTTCGCGACCCGCTCTCGAAGGGCGCGGACCTTGGGGGTGGCGGGAAGGGGCGCGACGGCCGCGAGCTGCAGAACGTAGGCGTATTGCAGATCGAGCTCGCGGCCGGCGGCGCTCAAGGCGTCGGCCGCCGCGCGCCGTTCCCTGTCCGTTTTCGCCAGCGATGCGAGCGCGAGGGCCGACTTCAGGTAACTCGAGTGAAGGGACAGGGATGCATCCGATCGCGCAGGGGAGGCCCGGTTGGCGGAACCGGGAGAGATCGGGCGGCGGGAAGTCAGATACATTCCGACCGCTCCCGCGGCTACGAGCGCCAGCAGGCCGAATCCGGTCAACCCTCGTCTCATCTTCATTTTGCCGTTGCCGCGCTTTCCTCCGGGGCGGCCCTGCCGTTTCCCGATGCCCGGGCAGGCGGCCCGAAGATTCGTTCAGCTCGGCCGTGATTCTGCCCGGCCCGCAGAGTCAGGAGCCGAGAGTTTCGTTCCAATAATGGAAGCGGGCCACCCCGCGGGAAGCAACCGACAGGCTGCATTACCCCCGCCGCCGGTTGTCATAATGTGCCGCGCCGGCGCCACGCAACACGCCGGGAGTTGGCAGCCTCAGTGCCGAGGCCGAGAGGGCGGTGAAGCGCCTCCTCTGCAGTCACGGGTCTGGCAGTGCCTCAGCATGCCCTTTGACAACCGTTGCGCGCGCTCGACGCTGGCTTCGAGCTCACGGATGCTCTTCGCGAGCGGATCGAGCGGAGCTGCCGGTTCGCGCTTCCCGGCCCGGGATTCCGCGCCCGCCGCAGCGATCGCATGGACGAATTTCAGAAGACATTCGACGTGGGTGCCCTGCGCGGCGGCCAGAGTGCGCTCGGAAGCGCGCGAGCCCAGGGCCGCGGAGCGTCGGTAGAGCTCGTAACGCCTCACGCCGATGGCCGCCGCGATGTCGGCTTTGAGCCTTCCGGACCGTGCTATCTCGTCGGCCAGCCGCGCGATGCTCTGTTTCAGCGCGGTGATCGGATCGGGGCGCCGGGTCAGCCAGAGGACGTTTCCGGTGACATCGTAGGCCGCTCTCGGGCCTCGTCGCTTCAGGTATCGCACGGACCATGCCTCCTCGAGCCGCGTCCATCGCCTGCCGGCTGCACCGGGCGCCTCACTGACGCTCCTCGGGATTCTCCGTCGCGGGGAGCCGGAAATAGAAGCATGCGCCGCGGGGCAGGTTGGGTCGATGGCAGAGAATGCCGCCGTGCGAGCGCACTACGGTGTTGCTGATCGAGAGGCCCAGACCCGTTCCGGACGCCTTGGTTGAGAAGAACGGGTCGAAGAGCTTCCCCTGCGCCTCGGCCGCCAAACCCGGGCCGGTGTCGCAGATCGCGATCTCGACATCGCCATCCTGGGTGGCCTCCGTGCGCACGTACAACGTGCGGCGCGACGGCGCCTGCGCCTCGAGCGCCTCGAGACCGTTTCGTACGAGGTTGAGGATGACGTGCTGCATCTGCGCGGCGTCGATCAGCACCGGCGGCAGATCGGCGCCGAGCTCGAACTGGACCTGCGCGCCGTGAACGCGTGCGTCCGCGAGGATCAGCTCCTGAATCTCCCCGATGGCGGCATTGATGTCCGCCGGCTCCTGCTTCATCGATCGCGACTGAGCCAGGCTGCGCAGCCGGCGCAGGATGTCTCCGGCGCGAATCGCCTGCGTGGCGATCTCGCGCACCGCCCCGCGGACCTCCTCCCGATCGGTGCCCGCCCGGGCGAGCAGCCGGTCACAGGCCTGGGCGTAGTTGGCGATCGCCGTGAGGGGCTGATTCAGCTCGTGCGCGATGCCGGCCGCCATCTCACCGATCGTGGCAAGCCGCGAGACCTGGAGAATGCGCCCATGGAGCTCGCCGAACGAGGTGCCCGGGGCGCGCGCCTCAGCGGTCCCGATGCTGTCCAGTCCTGGAGACGATGCGTCCTTCGTCTCGGCATGTCGCTTCATGGCACGACTGCTCTTGCGGGGGGTAGGGGGACTTCTGCGGCGCTAAAGCAAGATGTTCGGCTCCGTCCGGCAGGTCATCCAAGACTATCACTTGCCGGACCCGCGCGCGAACGGTCTTGCTGCGGGGAAGCCCGCGGCCGCGCGCGGCCGAGGCACGCCGCGCGTGAGCGCGCCGGCGCTCATCATCATGCGCTCGGGGGGCTCGAGTTTGCCTTCAGCTCGCGTTCGGTCGTGGCTACACCGGTGGGTTTGCCGTCAGCGTCCGCGAGCAGGGAAGCCGTGAGCCAAACGGAAAGGACCCTGCCGTCCTTCGTGATCCGCGCGGTCTGCAGCGGCGGCACGGCCTCCCCCTTCGCCAGGCGCTCGACGAGCTGCTCGTGGATGTCCTGCGCGTCGCGCGGGATGATCTGCTGCACCTTCATCCGCAGCGCCTCGGCCTCGGAGTATCCATAGAAGCGCTCGGCCTTGGGGTTCCACGCGCCGATGTTTCCCTGCAGGTCGTACATGAGCACGGCATCGTTCGAATCGCGCACCACGATCGCCAGGCGACGCAGCGACTCCAGGCTGCGGACTTCCGTGATGTCGATGAAGATGACGACCACGCCGGCGATGCGGTTTTCCGCGGTCTTGTAGGGCCGCATGCGCACCGAGAACCACCGCCCGAGGCTGTCCTTGATGTCCACCGACAGGCTCGCCAGCGTATCCATGACCTGCGCCACCAGGCGCGCAATACCGGGTATCTCGATGTTCGGCCTGATGTCGCTGATCGGCCGGCCGACGTCGGCCTCGATGAAATTGAGCAGTTTGGCGGCCATCGGCGTGAACCGCCGGATGCGCAGATCCTCGCTCAGCATCACGATCGGCAGGTCGATGCTGGTCACCAGATTGGTCAGGTCGTTGTTGAGCTCGATGAGCTCGCGGTTGCGATTCTCGAGTTCCTCGTTGAGCGTGGACAGCTCTTCATTGGTCGACTGCAACTCCTCCTTGGCGCTCTCGAGCTCCTCGTTGGTGCTCTGCATCTCCTCCGCCGATGACTGGATCTCCTCGTTGGCGGATTGCAGCTGCTCGATCGCGTTGGTGTAGTCGTTCACCAGGTTCTGCGTCTGGTTCTGCGAGATCTCGAGCTCCCGGCCGAGCTCGTCGATCCGGCGATCCTTGGATCCCTGGCGTTTGGATCTCGGGAGCTCGGCGGCCCCGGGCGCCCGCTTGCCCGCAGGCTCGAAGATGACGGCGTAGTACCGTTCGGGCGCCGAGGCGACCGGGAGCGGCTTGACCGCGATACTGACGTTCTCCACCGCGCCGGCATGGTGAAAGCGCACGAGCTCCGTGCGGACGGCGGACTTCTGCCTGATGGCCCGCAGGATCGCGGCTCGGGCGCTGGGCCCGAGGCCGGGATGGACGATCTTGAGCAGGCTCAGGCTGGCGGCGCCGGAAGCCGGCTCGACGTAGGGCCCGGTCTGCCCGCTGAATCCCAGGATCTCCAGGGCCTCGTTGACGATCACCGTGGGAGGTCCATAACTCCTCACGAGGAGCTGCTCGGCCTCCCGCTGCAGGTCGTGGGCGATGTGCTCGCTCCGCGAGTCCGGGGGCGGCGCGCCCGGCCGCTCGGACTTCGTCCGCGGGGTCTTCGGCGGCCGCAGATCCCAGGCGACGTCGAGGTCGCGCAGATGCGCCTGCGCCGGCAGCCTCGAATAGATCTTGTGCGGCCTGTCGACCGCGGCGAACAGGTCCTCAGATGCGCCGACGGTCTCCGAGGAGCCGAGGAGCAGGAAACCGTGGGGCTTCAGTGCGCAATGCAGCCGCACCAGCACCTTGCGCTGCAGAGCCGCCTCGAGATAGATGAGCAGGTTGCGGCAGCTCACCAGATCGATGCGCGAAAAGGGCGGGTCCTGCGCGACATTCTGGGTCGAGAACACGCACAGGTCCCGGATGGACTTGTTGATCTGGAAGCCGCCGGGCCTCGCCGTGAAGAAGCGGCGCAGTCGGTCCTCGCTCACGCGCGCCCGGACGGTCTCGGGATAGAGCCCGATCCGGGCCTTCTCGATTGCGTTGCCGTCGATGTCGCTCGCGAAGATCTGCATGGGCCGCGCAGCCCAGTCACGGCCCAGATATTCGATGAGAATCATGGCGAGCGAATACGCCTCCTCGCCGGTCGAGCACCCGGGCACCCAGATGCGCAGCGGCTCCTTCGGGGCCCGGTGCTCGATCAGGCGGGGCAGCACCAGCGTCCTGACCGCTTCGAATGCTTCCGGGTCGCGAAAGAAATCGGTGACGTTGATGAGGATGTCGTGGAACAGATCCTCGATCTCGCGGGGCGACTCCTCGAGAAGACGGACGTAGTCCTCGATACGATTGCGGCTCTGCACGACCATGCGGCGATTGATGCGCCGCACGAGCGTCGTGCGCTTGTAGCCGCTGAAGTCGTGGCCGCAGCCGCGTCGCAGCAGAAGGAATATCCTGGCCAATGCCGTGTCGGCGAGCGTGCTCGCGGCGGGCTTGCGCCGGACATACGGGTGAGTCGCGATGTGGGTGAGCTCGCGCGCAATGCCGTCCGGGGGGCGCACGAAATCGACGCAACCCGCCGCGATCGCGCTGTGCGGCATCCCGTCGTGCTGCGCAGTGGCGGGATCCTGGGCGATGGTGATTCCTCCCTCGGCCTTGATCGCGGTGAGGCCAAGGGTGCCGTCGGAGCCGGTGCCCGAGAGCACCACGCCGACCGCGCCTTCGTGTTGATCCTGTGCCAGCGCCGTCAGAAAGCGATCGACCGGCAGATGGGGGCGCTGTTCCTTGCTCAGGGGAAACAGCTGGAGCGTTCCATGCAACAGGCCGAGCTCGCAGTTCGGCGGAATGACGTATACGGAATTGGCTTCCATCCGCATGCCGTCGCGGACCGGCAGAACGCGCATGTGAGTCTTGCGCGCCAGCAGGTCGCTCATCATGCTCTCGTGGCCGGGGGCCAGATGTTGCACCACGGCGAATGCCATGTTCGTATCGTCCGGCAGATGCGTGAGCAGGTCGCTGAGCGCCTCGAGGCCGCCGGCCGAGGCGCCGATGCCGACGATCAATGGCGCCGCAGGTTGCGGTTCGGCGGGCTTGAGGCCGCCCGGCGGCTTCTCCAGGCGGCTGACGGCGGGAGCGGGCTCCGACGCGGGCGACCGCGCGCCCCGCGCTGCCGGCGCTGCGCCCTGACCTGCGGTGTTCGTCTTCGTCCTGCCGGCGCGTGTCTTACGTGGCATGGCTGCGCACACGAGTGTGCACCGACTTGTGCCACAGCGGCGGGCACCGTTCCATTGGTATATGCACGTAGGAGAGCGGGTGGCCGCTGTGCGGCGAAGTCTGGAGCGTTGCGTCGGCGATTGCCGACACCCGCGTCACCGCCGGCAAGGGATGTCATAATCAACCCGATGAGAACCTCCTCGATCCGCCTCGCGCTGGCGGCAAGCATGGTGCTCGCCGCCGGGGCCTGCTCGCTGCTGCGGCCTCCGCCGCGCCCGGCCCCCCCGCCGCCGCCCCCCAAGGTGGTCCCGCCGCCCCTGCCGCTTCCCGCTCAAACGGAGAAGTTCGTGCTCGCGCCGGGGCAGGACGTCGTCGGGGGCGTGCAGGTCGTCAAGGTCCTCAAGGGACAGACCCTGACCGATATCGGCCGGCGCTTCAACCTGGGTTACAAGGAGATGACGCGCGCGAATCCGGGCGTCGACCCGTGGATTCCCGCTGTGGGCACCTCCGTGGTCCTGCCGACGCAGTTCATCCTTCCAGACGCGCCCCACCGGGGCATCGTCGTCAATCTCGCGGCGATGCGGCTCTTCTACTTCCCGCCGCACAAGCGGGGCCAGCCGCAGGTCGTCATCACTCATCCCGTGGGCATCGGCCGGCGCGGGTTCGTGACTCCCCAAGGAGTGACCCACGTCATGTGGCACGAGAAGGACCCCGTCTGGGAGGTGCCGGCGTCGATCCTCGCCGAGCACGCCAAGGAAGGAGCGCCGCTGCCCAGAGTCGTCGGTCCGGGGCCCGAGAACCCTCTGGGAAACTACGCGCTGCATCTCGGCTGGCCCGGTTACCTGATCCACGGCACCAACAAGCCGGTCAGCGTGGGGTGGCGGGTGAGCCACGGCTGCATCCACCTCTTCCCCGAGGACATCAAGCAGATCTTCTACATGGTGCCGAACGGCACCGAGGTGCGCGTCGTCAATCAGCCGTACGTCTTCGGCTGGAGGGATGGCAGGCTGTACATGGCCGCCTACGGGCCTCTGCAGGGTGACAAGCGGCCCTGGAAGAAGGCCTGGCGCCGGCTCCTGCCGTCCCTGCTCACCCACGCCGAGCGCGTGGACCTGAAGAGCCACGGGCAGCAGATCGATTGGACCCGGGTCGCGCACCTCATGAGCTCCCCGCGCGGCGTGCCCCTGCCGGTCTCGGGCCAGGGCGGCGGCGGTCTCGAGCAGCTCACGGCCGATGCGCCTCGGGTGCAGAACCGGCTGCCCGACGGCTCCACCTGGAACGGCAAAACGGACCTGCCGCTCACCAACGCTCAATACCGCAAGATTTCCGCCAAAGCGCTCACGCCGGCGCAGCGCAAGGCGCTGGCGGCCGTCGACGATCTTCCCAGGCCCGCTGCGGCTCGAAGCGCCTCACCGTGCACCTCGGCCGGCTGCGCCGGCGGATCGGGGGCGCAGCGCGCATCATCCGGCACCACGAAACCGTCGTTGGCCGATCCCGGCGGATCCTGAAGCGCCTCCGGGGGCGACTGCTCGGCGGCGGCCGAACGCGGCCGCTTCGGCATCGGGGACTGCCGCCGCTCCTTCCACGGGATCGTCACCCCGATGGAGGAGTCCGATGATCCCGTGACTCGGACGGCTGCGCATCGCGGGCCGCTCGTCCGCTCGCGCGATATGGCGAATGACGGCCACCGCGCCGGTGTCGGCGGCCCCGATGTTGACTGCGGGCTCGGCGCAGTGGGCCGCTTGCCGCAGCGGCAAGTCACGCCTTGCCATTCGCGTCCCGCCTCGGGCGTCCGGCTCCCGGTCGCCCCGGCGACGATCGTCCGGATCTTGCCGCCGTGAAATCCCAGAGCGCAATGGCCGGTCACCGCACCGTCGACAGGCTCTCGGGCCCGCCCGATGAGATCCGCAGAATCAGGATCGCGGCGATCCTGGGTGCCGCTCAGCGGAATTGCCGATTCCTGTATACTCGGACAATTGAGCGAGCGCCGCGCGAAGGCCGGACTTCCGAGGCTCGCCGCAATCGCCAGTGAGGCGCTTGCCGCGCGGATCGACCCTGGCACCGAGCTGTGCGCGGCAGCGCAGGCGGCACGGCGGGACTCGAGCCCGCAGCGCACCGGATCCACTCATTCCAGGAATCCTCCATGAGATTCTCAGCATCGGCATTCGGAGCTTTCCTCGGCGCTGCGGCATTGCTGGCCGCGGCGCAACCCGCTTTCGCGTCACCGCCGGCCCGACCTTCGGTCTACGGCACGGCAACGACTCCGATCATCGTGCTGCTCGATAATCCGCGCACGCTCGCGGTTCTCAACCGGTCCCTTCCGGGTTTCACCGCCACCGCGGTCGCCAGGAAGGGCCGCCGCATGACCCTGAGGCAGGTACAACCCTACGATCCGGGCCTGTTGACGAACGCGGCGCTTGCCAGGGTCGATGCCGAGCTGGCGAAAGTCCCGGTAGTGCCGGTGCGGACGCCGCCGCCGCAGCCGCCCAACGGACCGACTGCGATTCCCGGCGACCGGCTCGATCCGGCACGGAACCTGAAGTCTTCCCAACTCGAATCCGTGCTGCATCGGCCTCTGCCCGAGCAGTACGTCTGGACGAGACCGGGCACCTCGCCGGCGCGTCTGGCGCCGCATTACTTTCGGCGGTCGTTCGAGGTGAGCGCCGTTCCCGCGCATGCCACGCTCTATGTCGCGGGTCCGCGCCGCGCGTCGATCTATCTCGACGGCAGGAAGGTGGGCCATTACCAGCTGAATCTCGATTTCCCGATGGGCATTCGAGTCTACGAATGCGACGTGAGCGGCGTGCTCCACGCGGGCAGGAACGTGCTGGCGATCGAGGCCGTGCGCGGACCCGGCTCCGGAACCGAGGCCGAGGACACGGTCAGCCGGCATTTGAGGCGCGGGAGGGTGCTTGCGGTGATGATCGAGCCGGCGGCGCGCGGGATGCGGGCGCCGCCGCTGGTCATGAGCGATGCGCAGTGGAGGGCGACCGCGGCCGGGGCGCCGGAGGGATGGCAGGAGCCCGCTTTCGACGATTCGGCGTGGCGGCAGGTCGACGACCTGGGAGGCATCGAGAGCTCGATCGACCTGTTCCAGGCCAACGCCGACGCCGGCATGTACGCATGGCCGGGCTACGACGGCATTTCGCCGTTTCTGGGGCACTACGCCCTGCATGCCATGGAGGTGAGCCACGTCTATGCCGGGGTGGGCGCGATCGAGAACGCACA
>DAHUXV010000137.1 GCA_027306985.1 Gammaproteobacteria bacterium
TTCTCGTGGCTAGCGACGCTGTCGCGGGAGATGCCGACGATCTGCGCGCCGGCCTTGCGGAAGGCGGCGTGCAGGTCGCGGAAGTCCTGCGACTCGCGCGTGCAGCCCGAGGTCATGTCCTTCGGGTAGAAATAAATCACCAGGGCGCGGCCGGCGGCGTCCTTGAGCCGCCAGCTGTCCCCGCCGGTCGCGGGCAAGGAGAAGGGGGGCACTTTGGCCCCGGGCTCGACTTTCGGCATCGGTCAGGACTTCACCGGTTCCAGGATGGCATCGAGGTTGAGGGAATCGCAGAACTCCATGAATTCCTCGCGCAGATGCGCCACCTGGATGCGGCTCGGCACGTTGACGATCATCTGCACGGAGAACATGGGCGCGCCCGTATGCGCCGCCGGATAGCTGCGAGTCGAGACCTCCGCGATGTCGATGCTGCGACTCGAGAAGAATCCCGACAGGCCGGAGACAATGCCGGTCTGATCGAGGCATACGACGTCAATCGAATACGGCAGCATGTCCGTGCGAGCAGCACGGGGTTCCGTACGCTTCAGGTGCACGCTGAGGCTCGTCGTTTCGGCCAGACGCTTCAGCTCGGTTTCGAGCTTGGCCAGCGCGTGCCAGTTGCCCGAGACCAGCAGCAGCATGGCGAACTCGGTGCCGAGCGTGGCCATCCGGCTCTCGGTGATATTGCCGCCGCACTCGCTGACCACCCGGGTCAGCTCGTGCACCATGCCGGTGCGGTCACTGCCGATCGCCGATACGGCCAAGTGCTGCTTCATCGGGTCTGTGGGCTCGGTGCGTTCCAAGGTGCTGCGGGCAGTGTACCGGGTGAGCGGTTCGCTGGCGATGGCCGCGATGCGCGGCTTCGTCCCGGACGCATTGCCCCGTATACTTGCGGGCTCACCGGCCGCGCACCGGCCACACCCAGGGGTCCGATGTTCTCAGGCAGTCTCGTCGCGATGGTCACTCCCATGCGGGAAGACGGATCCATCGACCGCAACGCATGGACGAGCCTGATCGACTGGCACATCCAGAGCGGCACCAGCGGGCTGGTCGTCGGCGGCACCACGGGCGAGTCGGCGACGCTCACGGACCCGGAGCTGTGGCAGCTCACCGAGCACGCGTGCGAGCAGGCCCGGCACCGCATCGCCATCGTCGTGGGCGTGGGCTCGAGCAGCACGGCCGCCACCGTCGAGCGGGCCCGCCGATTCTCCGGGTTGCCGGTCGAGGGAATCCTGGTCGTCACGCCGGCGTACAACCGCCCCACCCAGGAGGGGCTCTACCGGCACTTCGCCGCGGCCGCGCAGGCCTCGTCCAAGCCCCTTATCCTCTACAACGTGCCGTCCCGCACGGCGGTGGACATGCTGCCGGCCACCGTGGCGCGGCTCTCGCAACTCGGGCGCATCGGTGCGGTCAAAGAGGCGGTACCCGGGCCGGAGCGGGTGCGCGAGCTGCTTGCGGCCTGCGGGCCGCAGCTCGTGGTGTTGAGCGGCGACGATGCCACCGCGCGGGAAGCGATTCTCGCCGGCGCGCGTGGGGTGATCTCGGTGACGGCCAATGTGGCGCCGGGCGCGATGGCGGCCATGGTGGCGGCGGCGATGCGCGGTGACCGTGAGTCCGCGGCGCGCCTCGATGCGCCGCTCGCGGCGCTGCACCGGGATCTGTTCCTCGAGCCGAATCCGATACCGGTCAAATGGGCGCTGGCGCAGGCCGGCAGGATCGAGCCAGGCATCCGGCTGCCGCTGACGGAGCTGTCCGCGGCCTGCCGGCCCGCGCTGCTCGCTGCGCTGCGGGAAGCCGCCGCGCTTCAGTAGCTTCAACTATCGATAGGGTTTGAAATGAAGAAATGCCCCAGGATTCCTGGGTGGGCTCTCTCGTGCGCCGTGCTGCTCGCACTCGGCGGCTGCAAGACGATCCACCACCTCGCCCGCTCGCACAGCTGCAACAAGCCGCAGCCCTACCAGCAGGCGAGCAGCATCCCGCCGCTCAAGGTTCCCCAGGGTCTCGACGCGCCCGATACGGCCCACGCGCTCGATGTCCCGACGCTCAACGTGCCGGCGCCGCCGCCGCGCACGTTGAAGGATCCCTGCCTGAGCGCGCCGCCGGCCTTCAATGTGCCGCAACCGAATGCCAGGATTGGCGAATAGACGGCCCCACCGTAGTATCATGCGCGTCTGCGCGCGTCCGGTGCCCAGCCCGCCAGGGAGGGTGGTGGCGATGCGCCGTATTTGCCTTATTGCGGAGAGGTGGCCGAGCGGTCGAAGGCGCTGGACTGGAATTCCAGTAACATCTCAACGGGTGTTCGTGGGTTCGAATCCCACCCTCTCCGCCACAGGTCCCCGCCCGATACCCAGCAACGCTCCCGTCCGGACGCGCGCGGCCGGGCGATGAAATTCCCGACTCTCGAGGCACCGAGGTGACAGCCATGCGATTGAGGCGAATGATTCCCTGGGCGCTCGTGGCGGCGGCGCTCGCCGCCGGACAGGCCATGGCCGCGGGCGCACCGACGGTCGCCCGCGCCACGCTCGGCAACGGCCTCCGGGTCGTGATCGTACGCGACACGCTCGCGCCGGTGGTGTCCGTGCAGATGAACTACCTCGTCGGCTCGGACGAGGCGCCGAAAGGCTTTCCGGGCACCGCCCACGCGGTCGAGCACATGATGTTTCGCGGCAGCCCGGGGCTCACCGCGAACCAGCTCGCCGCCATCACGGCCAACATGGGCGGTGCCTTCGACGCCGAGACTTCCTGGAGCACCACCAAGTACTTCTTCGTGGTGCCCTCGCAGGACCTCGATGTGGCGCTGCACATCGCGGCGATCCGCATGCGGGCCGTGGACATGGCTCCGGCGCAGTGGAAACTCGAGCGGGGCGCGATCGAGCAGGAGGTCGCGAGCGATCTGTCCAATCCCGACTGGAAGTTCGTCACCGAGCTCTTCGGCCGGCTCTTCGCCGGCACCTCGTACGACCATACCCCGCTCGGCACGCGGCCGTCCTTCAACAGGACCTCGGCGGCGCTCCTCAAGCGCTTCCACGACCAGTGGTACGCGCCGAACAACGCCATCCTGGTGATCGCCGGCAACGTCGACCCGCGGGCGACCCTCGCCGAGGTCA
>DAHUXV010000140.1 GCA_027306985.1 Gammaproteobacteria bacterium
GCCGGCCGGGACGGCGAGGAGCGAGCGCACGAGGCTTTCCGCCTCCTCGGCCACGGCGGTGAACGCCTTGCTGCGGTGGCTGACTTCCATCACCGACATGCCGCTGCCGCGCCAGTCGGTCAGCTCCTCACGAGCCTGCTCGAGAACTTCCAGCGGCAGCGCCGCGGGTCCTGCGGCGAAATTGAAGACGCGCACGAGTGTCCTTCCGGCTTCGGGTGAAAGGAACAGGGATCACCGATACTACCAAGGGGCCACTGGGGCGTCATAACTTTTGGGTATATGCGCCTCGGGACCGCGGCCGGGGCTCAGGGCGGCGGACCCGCCCCGACGGGCTCGCTCTCCTGCGCGGCCTCGCCCTCCAGGCTCTCGATGCGCTCGATGCCGACCAGGCGCTCACCCTCCGAGAGGCGGATGAGCCGTACGCCTTGAGTGTTGCGCCCGAGCTCCGAGACCTCATCGACGCCCGTGCGCACCAGCGTGCCGGTCGAGCTGATCAGCATGATCTCCTGGCCCGGCAGCACCTGCAGCGCCGCGACCGTGGTGCCGTTGCGGTCCGAGGTCTGCATGGCGATGACGCCCTGACCGCCGCGGCCGTGCACGGGGAACTCCTGGACGGGCGTGCGCTTGCCGTACCCCGAGGCCGAGGCCGTGAGCACCCCGCCGCGGCTCTCGCCCGGCCCGACCACGATGAGCGCGATGACGACCTGCGCGTCCCCGAGCTTGATGCCCCGCACGCCGGTGGAGTCGCGGCCCATCGGACGGACTTCGTTCTCGTGGAAGCGGATGGCCTTGCCGCCGCTCGAGACCAACATGATCTCGCGCTCCCCGTCCGTGATGGCGACGCCGACGAGGCGGTCGTCATCGCGCAGGTCGACGCCGATGATGCCGCTCGGGCGCGGGCGCGAGAAGGCGGCGAGCGGCGTCTTCTTCACCGTGCCCTGGCTCGTCGCCATGAAGACGTAGTGCTGCTCGTCGTACTGCTTCACCGGCAGCAGCGCATTGATCTTCTCTCCGGCCTCGAGCGGCAGCAGATTCACCATCGGCCTGCCGAGGGAGCCGCGGCCGGCCTGCGGCAGCTCGTAGACCTTGAGCCAGTACACCTTGCCGCGGCTCGAGAAGCAGAGCACGGTGTCGTGGGTGTGGGCGACGAAGAGCTTCTCGACGAAGTCCTCGTCCTTGACCGCGGTCGCGGCCTTGCCGCGGCCGCCGCGGCGCTGCGTCTGGTATTCCGAGAGCGGCTGCGACTTCGCGTAGCCGGCGTGCGAGAGCGTCACGACCACGTCCTGCGGCTCGATGAGGTCCTCGGTGCTCAGGTCGAGGTGCTCGCGGTTGATCTCCGTGCGGCGGGCATCGCCGTAGGCGTCGCGGATCTCGATGAGCTCGCCGCGGACGACCTCGGTGAGGCGCTCCGGGCGCGCCAGGATGTCGCCCAGGTCCGCGATGCGCGCCAGCAGCTCCTGGTACTCGGCGATGATCTTGTCCTGCTCGAGGCCGGTGAGGCGGTTCAGGCGCATGTCGAGGATGGCCTGGGCCTGCGCCTCGGACAGCCGGTATTGCCCGTTGGCCAGGCCCGTGCCCGCAGCGAGGCCGGCCGGCCGGGTCGAGACGGTGCCGGCGCGCTCGAGGAGCGTCGTGACGACCCCCGGAGGCCAGCCGCGCCCGATGAGGGCCGCGCGCGCCTCGGCCGGCGCCGGCGACGCCTTGATGAGCGCGATCACCTCGTCGATGTTGGCGAGCGCCACCGCGAGACCCTCGAGGATGTGGGCGCGCTCGCGGGCCTTGGCGAGGTCGAAAATCGTGCGGCGGGTGACGACCTCGCGCCGATGGCGGATGAAGGCATCCAGCATTTCCTTCAGCGCCATCAGCTTCGGCTGCCCGTCCTGCAGGGCCACCATGTTGATGCCGAACACCGTCTCCATCGGCGTCTGCGCATAGAGGTTGTTGAGCACGATCTCGCTCACCTCGCCGCGCTTCAGCTCGATGACGATGCGCATGCCGTCCTTGTCCGACTCATCGCGCAGGCCGTCGGCCGCGATGCCGTCGATCAGCTTCTCGCGCACGAGCTGCGCGATGCGCTCGATCAGGCGCGCCTTGTTGACCTGATAAGGCAGCTCCGTGACGATGATCGCCTGGCGGTCGCCCCTGCCGACCTCCTCGATCTGCACGCGGGCGCGCACGGAGAGGCGGCCGCGGCCGGTGCGGTAGGCGGTCGCGATCTCCTGCGCGCCGTTGATGATGCCGCCGGTCGGAAAATCCGGTCCCGGGACGTGCTGCATCAGCGCCGCGAGCGGCAGCGACGGCTCATCGAGGAGCGCCAGGCAGGCGTTGACGATCTCCGTGAGATTGTGCGGCGGGATGTTGGTCGCCATGCCGACCGCGATGCCCGTCTGCCCGTTGACGAGCAGGTGCGGGATCCGCGTCGGCAGGACCGAAGGCTCGAACTCCGACTCGTCGTAGTTCGGCGTGAAATCGACCGTCTCCTTCTCGATGTCCGCGAGCAGCTCGTGCGCGAGGCGCGACATGCGCACCTCCGTGTAGCGCATGGCCGCCGGCATGTCGCCGTCCACGGAGCCGAAATTGCCCTGGCCGTCGACCAGCAGGTAGCGCATCGAGAAGGGCTGCGCCATGCGCACGAT
>DAHUXV010000141.1 GCA_027306985.1 Gammaproteobacteria bacterium
GTTGCACTCGCTTGCCGCGAGCCGCCCCAAAAACCGTCGATCGCCTGCCGGTGGCCTAATGGCCGATGTGCCGACGAGCTGTATATTAACCCAGCCCTGCGATACGTTGCCACAGGAAGGCGGCGCTTCCTCTCCAGCATCCATGCTGGAGTCTCCGCGCCGAGGATCGGATGACCTCGGCCGCCGCCCGGAATGCGCTCGAGAGCCTCGAGGCTCACCGGCTTGCCCACGTGATCGTCGAAGCCGGCCGCCAGCGCCCGCTGCCGCTCCTGCGAGGGGCCGTAGCCGGTGAGCGCGATGAGGCGCGCGGCGGAGGCGGGCTCGGCGGCATTGCGGACCTGGGTGACGACCGATGCCCTCATGGAGCACGGCGTGCCCCTGCCGAGGACGAGGCTCAGACGGGTCCGAGCGGCCGGAACTGCTTCGCGAGCCTCAACTGCTGTCCTTGATAGTTGGATGAGGTGTCGTTGCCGTAGAGCGCATCCGGGCGCTCGGCCATGCGCTCGTAGCGCAGCCATCCCACCGTCTGTCCGTGCTCCAGCAGAAACGGCACCTCGTGGGAGCGGACCTCCAACACGCCGCGGCTGCTGCCGGCCCTTCGGGTGCGCATGTCCCAGCCGAACCCCGGATCGAAGAAACCGGCGTAATGGACGCGAAACTCCCCGGCCCGCGTGTCGTACGGCAGCATCTCCGCGGCGAACTCGGGCGGCACGGCGATCGCCTCCTTGGTCACCAGGATGTAGAACTCGTCCGGGTCGAGGATCAGGGAGGAGTCCTTGTGAAAGCGAAGGGGCTCCCAGAAGTCCAGAGGGTCGTAGTCGCGGCGATCCAGGTCGATTCGCCGGGCGTGCTTCTTCGCGCGCCATCCGATCAGGGCGTCATCGGCGCCGCCCCCCCGCAGATCGACGGTGAAGGGCAGGAACCCGGTCCTCTCGCTCATGGCGCCCGAGTCGGCGATCTGGCCCTCCGCGAGCAGGGATCTCCAATCGGCAACGGTGATCGGCCTGGGATTCTCGCCGCGCGTGCGGCGGAAGCGGAGCTGATTCAGGCGCGTGCCCGTCCTGACTACGACACTGAAGCTGCGGGGGGCCACCTCGATGTAGAGGTGCCCTTCGTAGCCTTCCGCCACCTGATCGAATGACGTCGCCCGATCCGCGATGAGTCTCGTCAGGATGTCGAGGCGCCCGGTCGAGCTCTTGGGATTCGCGAACGCGGCGACATCGCTTCTCAAGTTGATGGCCTCCAGGAGCGGGATGACGTAGACACGCCCCTTTTCCAGCACGGCGCCCGCGCGCAGGTCGATCTTGAAGCGCTCGAAGCTCGAATCCAGCGCCCGCATCTTCTCGAGGACCTTCAATCCCTTTCCGGGCAGGAAGCTGGCATCGACCGGATAGGCATACTCGCCGAGACGCAGGTCGATGCTGGCGGGCTGAATCTGATCGGCGGCGATCTCGCCTTCCTTCAGGATCCCGGCCGGCAGGATCTCGCCGGCGCTCAGCATGCCCTTGATCTTCTGGCAGGGCAGGATCCCCGTGTAGGAAGGGGCCCGGGCAGGCGACTCGATCGAGGAGCTCAATGGCATCCGCTCTCCGGGGAAATCCCGCTGCAGCCTTATTCGATGACGATCTTGGGGAACACGCCGCTGCGGTCGCGCGCGCGGATCGCGAGCGCGCCCGCCGTGCGGCGGGCCATCTCGAAATACGCCCGCGCACGCGGCGAGTGCGGCGCGGCGATGACCGTCGGCCGGCCGCCGTCGGCCTCCTCCCGGATGTGGACATCGAGCGGCAGCTCACCGAGCAGCTTCACCCCGTATTGCTCGGCCATGCGCGCGCCCCCGCCCGCGCCGAAGATGTGCTCGGCGTGACCGCAGTTGGAGCAGATGTGCACGCTCATGTTCTCGACGATGCCGAGGACCGGCACGGAGACCTTCTCGAACATCTTGAGGCCCTTGCGGGCATCGGCGAGGGCTATGTCCTGAGGCGTCGTGACGATCACGGCACCGGCCACGGGAACGCGCTGCGCGAGGGTGAGCTGGATGTCGCCGGTGCCCGGCGGCATGTCGACGACGAGGTAGTCGAGCTCGCCCCAGTGCGTCTCCGAGAGCAGCTGCGTGAGCGCCTGCGTGACCATGGGGCCGCGCCAGACCATCGGCTGCTCCGCGTCCACCAGGAAGCCGATGGACATCGCCGCGATGCCATAGCTCTCGAGGGGCTGCAGGTGCTTGCCGTCGGGGGAGGTCGGCCGCTGCCCCTCCAGGCCCAGCATGAGCGGTTGGCTGGGTCCGTAGATGTCCGCGTCGAGCATCCCGACGCGCGCGCCCTGTGCGGCCCAGGCCAGCGCCAGGTTCGCCGCAACCGTGGATTTGCCCACGCCGCCCTTGCCCGAGGCGACCGCCACGATGTTCCTGATGTCCCCGAGCGGCTTCAGATTGCGCTGCACGGCGTGCGGGCGGATCTCGGCCTCGAGCTCGATCGCGAGCGGCGCCCCGAGTCCCGCGGCCGCAAGGTGCGCCCGCAGCGCGGCCGCGAGCTCCTCCTGATAGCCCCCCACCGGATACCCGAGCGCGATCCGCGCCCGATAGCCCTCCCCCTGCGCCGCCAGGTCCCGCAGCGCCCCGGCCTCCCCCAGGGTCTCCTTGAGGTACGGATCGACATACGCCTTGAGGGCGCTTCTGACGGCGTTCAGAGGGGAATCGTCGGCCATGTGGAGAATCGCGGCGGTGGGCAGGTCCAGTCGGAGATTGTAGAGCGTTTCACATGTGCGAGTATCCCCAGGGAAAGCCACAGATTCGCGCTGCGGGGCTATGGCATAATTTCGCCACGCTCCCGACCGGGCGAGTGAGGCGCGGCCCGGCGGGCGGGGTGGGTCTGCGCCCGGCACTGATGTCGCGAGGCAGCGTGGAGGAGACTGGCGCGAGGGAGCGTGCGGGAGTGCCTTGCCGGAAAGGCTGAATGAGTTTTTTCACCAATTTGCGCGCCGACCGCCTGATCACCGAGATCAGGTCCTGCACCGATCCGGCGAGCCCGGACACCCAGAAAGCCATCGCGCGCCTGAAGGATCTGGGCCCCGGCGCGATCGAGCCCATATTCGCGGCGCTGCCGGATGCCGACAAGAACGCGACCCTGGCATTCGTCGAGGTGCTCTCGGGCCTCGTGAGCCCGAAATCCTTCCCGCTCTTCGTGCGCGGCCTGGTGGAGGGCAGTCCCAGGGTGGTGGCGGGCATCGCCTGGGCGCTCACCAGCAGCCGCAATTATCCGCCGAGCCTGCTGATCGAGGCGCTCGCCGCCCCGGGAATCTCCAAATCCGCCATCCTCGAGGTGATCGCCGCCCAGAAATCGCGCTTCGGCGTCCGCGAGCTCCTCGCCGCCGCGTACACGCAGGAGCCGAACGAGAAAGCGGCGCTCTTCCGGGTCATCGGCGAGATCGCCGATCAGAATACCGTGCCGGAGCTCATCGGCCGCGTGCAGGGCAAGGACCCGATCGCCCGGGTTCACATCATCAATGTTCTCGCCCGCTTCAATACGCCGGAGGTGCAGACGGCGCTGCAGGGCCTGCTCAAGGATCCCAACAAGCTGATCCGCGGCGCGACCCTGTCGGCGCTGCAGCGGACGGACGGCAAG
>DAHUXV010000157.1 GCA_027306985.1 Gammaproteobacteria bacterium
GCGGCTCGCCCAGGGCCGGGATGCGAAGTAGGCGTCGCTGTCCGCGGCCGGGGCCTGCAGCACCGGCCCCTCGATGCGCACCTGACGGTGCAGCGCGTCCCAGTGGATGACCGCCGCGGCGCGCGGGTTCTCGGCGAGCTGCCGGCCCTTGCGCGACAGGTAATTCGTGAAGAAGACCAGGTAGCCCGGCAGCGGCACCACCTCCTTGCACAGCACCACCCGCGCCGAGGGGCGGCCGGCCGAGTCGCCGGTGGCCAGCACCATGGCATTGGGGTTCGGCTGGTGGCGGTGCTGCCAGGCCTCGGCCATCCAGCGGTTGACGGTCACCAGGGGCTCCGGCGGCAGAGGCTCGGGCAGCAGCTCGATATGTCGCATGACGTCTACATGTTAAGGGAATTCGCGCAGGGGCGCGCTGCTCGCGCGCACTTGCAGCGGGGGCGCCGGGCCGATAAAAGGGAACTCCCACCCCACGGGCTTCGGCTCCGAGACGATCTCCCATGACGCGGGACGATGTAACCCTGAACGATCTGCGCCGCCGCCTGACGGAGATCGACCGGCAGCTGCTCGCGCTGGTCGGCGAGCGCAAGGCGCTGAGCGGCGAGGTGGCCCGCGTGAAGCGGGCGACCGGCCATCCGACCCGCGACTTCGAGCGGGAGCGCGAGGTGATCGAGGGCGCGCGGGCCGCGGCGCTCGAGGTCGGCGTGCCGCCGGCGCTCGCCGAGGAGCTGCTGCGCCTGCTCATCCGCTCCTCGCTCACCACCCAGGAGCAGGCCAGCGTCGCGGCGCGGGGCGCGGGCTCCGGCCGGCGGGTGCTGATCATCGGCGGCGGCGGCAAGATGGGCCGGTGGTTCGTGCAGTTCCTTGCCTCGCAGGGCTTCGCGGTCGAGGTGGCCGATCCCCACGGCGGGCCGGAGGGCGTGCCGTGCGTCGCGGACTGGCATGCGACCGATCTCAAACACGACTACATCGTGGTCGCGACGCCGCTCGGTGAGACCGATGCGATCCTGCGCGACCTGGCGCTGCGCCGGCCGGCCGGGGTGATCTTCGATGTCGGGTCGCTGAAGTCGCCGCTGCGCGCGGGCCTGATGGCGCTCAAGTCCCACGGCTGCCGCGTCACTTCGATCCATCCGATGTTCGGACCCGACACGGAGCTGCTCTCGGGACGGCATGTCATTTTCGTCGAGCTGGGCAGCGCCGAGGCGCTGGCCGCGGCGCGGGCGCTGTTCGCGCCCACCATGGCCGAGCAGGTGGTGATGAGCCTCGACGATCACGACCGGCTGATCGCCTACGTGCTCGGGCTCTCGCACGCGCTCAACATCGCCTTCTTCACGGCGCTGGCGGAGAGCGGTGAGGCGGCGCCGCGCCTCGCGCGGCTCTCGAGCACGACCTTCGACTCGCAGCTCGACGTCGCCACCCGCGTGGCGCAGGAGAGCCCCGAGCTCTATTTCGAGATCCAGAGCCTCAATGACTACGGCGCGGAGTCGCTGGAGGCCCTCGCCAAGGCGGTGGAGCGCATCCGCGCGGCGGTGTTGTCCCGGGACCCCGATTCCTTCGGCGCGCTGATGCGCAAGGGCCGGGACTATCTCGAGGACCGCCGCAGCGTCGCCGAGCGTCGGGCCTAGGCGTCGGAAGCAGGTCGGGGGGGATGCCATGGCCGCAAACCGTCTGAGCGATCTCGAGGAGGAGAACGAGCGCCTGCGCGCGCGGCTCAGGGAGCTGACCGAGGAGGTCGGCCGCAACGAGTCGCTGTTCCGCAAGACACAGGAGAGGGAGCTCGAGCTGCTGCGGGCCGGCTCGCTGGCGCAGCTGCTCGAGCGTCTGATCCACGGCCTGCGCGAGTCGTACCAACTGGATACCGTCACGCTGATGCTGCACGACCCGCAGCACGAGATCCGGCACCTGCTCTCCGGCGACGGCTTCCTGCTCGAGGAGCTCGAGGAGCTCGAAGGCGTCTACTTCGTCGATGCGCTGACGACCGCCGCACCGCAGATCGCCAACCTCGAGCGCCCGTGGCTCGGGCCGTTTCGCCTCGCCGACCACGAGCTGCTGCTGCCCGGCGTGCACAGCGGCGGCAGCCTCGCCCTCATCCCGCTGGCACGCCAGGAGCAGCTCGACGGGGTGCTGGTCTTCTTCAGCGCCGACCCGCGGCGCTTCACCGGCGATCTCGCCAGCGACTTCCTGGCCCATCTTGGCGTCGTGTCGGCCATCTGCATCGAGAACGCGGTCAACCGCGCGCGGCTGGTGCGCAGCGGCCTGACCGACTTCCTGACGGGCTTCCACAACCGCCGTTACCTGCACGCCAGGCTGCGCGAGGAGCTGGCGCGCGCCCAGCGCGCGCACCAGCCGGTCGTCTGCCTCATGATCGACGTCGATCACTTCAAGCGCATCAACGATCACTACGGACACCTCGCCGGCGATGCGGTGCTGCGGGAGGTGGCGCAACGGATCGACGCCGAGATGCGCGTGAGCGACACCGGTGTGCGCTTCGGCGGCGACGAGTTCGCGATCGTGCTGCCGCAGGGCACGGTGAACGACGGGGAGCGGGTCGCCGCCCGCGTGTTGGATGCCGTGCGCAGTCAGCCGGTGGCGATCGGCGGGCATGCGACGGAGACGGTGACTCTGTCGATCGGCGTCGCCGCCGCCGCGCCCGACCAGGACACGCGCGACTACAAGGCGGTCGCAGACCGCCTGATCGCGGAGGCCGACGCGGCGCTCTACCGCGCCAAGAGCGCCGGGCGCAATTGCATCGCCGCGTCGAAGAACATCGTCAGTTAGTCCCCGTCAGCCGCGCCGCCGCAGCAGGGCGATGAAGAGCGGCGCGCCGACGAGGGCCGTGATCGCACCGACGGGAAGCTGGGTTGGGGCCACCACCGTCCGCGCCGCCACATCGGCGCATGCCAGCAGGGTGCCGCCGAGCAGGGCCGAAGCCGGAGCCACCACGCGATGGTCGCTGGTGCGGAAGGCGAGCCGCACGATGTGCGGCGTGATGAGTCCGACGAAGCCCACGGTGCCGGCGCTGACGACCGCGACTGCCGTCAATACGGCGCACCCGACGAACACGAAGGTTCGCCAGGCCTCCAGCCGCATGCCGACGCTGCGCGCGCGAAGCTCGCC
Organism: Gammaproteobacteria bacterium; assembly: GCA_027306985.1. Taxonomy (GTDB): domain Bacteria; phylum Pseudomonadota; class Gammaproteobacteria; order Steroidobacterales; family Steroidobacteraceae; genus 13-2-20CM-66-19. The sequence goes on from DAHUXV010000157.1 coordinate 3,115, forward strand.
CGCCGCGAGCACGTTGAGCGGCCGCGCCAGGAGGACGGCGAAGGCGACTGCGCAGAGCGCCGTGAGCGCGCTCGCCCAGGGATCGACCGCCCATTCCAGGTCGCCCGCCAGCCAGAACACCATGCCGCGCAGGCGGGACGCATCGGCGACCGATAGCACCACCGTCACGATGGCACCGCACGCGCTCGCCAGCACGATGCCCGTGAGCAGCAGCCGGGTCGTGCCGCCGCTGCGCGCCAGCAGGTGCACGATCACGACCGCCACCACGGCGCCGGCCACCGCCGATCCCTGAATCGTCAGCATCGCGGCGCCCGCCATCATGGCGAGCAACGCGCCGACCGCGGCCCCCCCGGAGACGCCGAGAACGAACGGGTCGGCGAGCGGGTTGCGGAACAGCGCCTGCAGCAGCACGCCGGCGAGCGCGAGCAGACTCCCCACGCCGAATGCGGCGAGGGTCCGCGGCAGCCGCACCGCCAGCGCCACGCTGCGGGCCACGCTGTCGCCGGAACCCAACAGTGCCGCCAGGATCCGGGCCGGCGAGAGCTCGACGCTCCCCACGAGCAGCGAGCCCACGAACACCGCAGCGGCGAGCAGCAGAAGGGCGGCGAGCCCTTTCCAGGCGCCGCTCGTGCGGATGGATGTCGATGCCATTAACGCTAGCCCATCGCTCTGCGCGCGTATCCGAAGCATGAAGCCACAGGCACGGGGGCGTGCCCGCCGCCGCAGGCGGCGGGCGGCGTCCGGCCTGATTCGCGCCTTTTGCACGCCCCCGCGCTCGGCGGGGCAGGATGCCCGGATCCGGCGGCCCACACAATTGTCTCAAACAATAAGCTGGAGCTTGCCCAGTACGAGCTGCGCTTGATAAAAGCTGTGCATGGCCCAAGACGTCATCGACTCGGATGGCTTTCGCGCGAACGTCGGCATCGTGCTGATGCGCGGCGCCGGGGAGGTGTTCCTGGGCCGGCGCGCCGGCGGGCGGGGCTGGCAGTTCCCCCAGGGGGGCATGCGCGAGGGGGAGAGCCTCGAGGAGGCGGTCTATCGCGAGCTCAACGAGGAGATCGGCCTCGAGCGCCCCGACGTCGAGCTCGTCGGGCACACCGCTCGCTGGCTGCGCTACCGGCTGCCGCCGCGGTACGTGCGCCGCAACCAGCAGCCGCTCTGCATCGGCCAGAAGCAGCGGTGGTTCCTGCTGCGGCTGCGGCGCGAGCCGATGCAGTTCGAGTTCGAGCGTACGGCCGAGCCGGAATTCGACGAGTGGCGATGGTCGACCTTCTGGGACCCGGCGCGGGAGGTCATCTACTTCAAACGCGGGGTGTATCAGCGCGCGCTGCTGGAGCTCGCGCCGCTGGCCTTTCCGGGGGGCGCGCCGCCGCTGCCGCAATGGTGGGACGAGATCTCGCGGCGCCGCCGCGCGCCGGCGCCGGCCGAATGACATGGGAAGGTGAGTGAACGTCAACGCATATGTTCCGGGCTCGCGAATGCAAGCCTCGTCAAGCCCCGCGCGCGGCGCATGAGCACCGGCCGTCCCGAGCTGGTGATCCGGCCGAACGCGCCCATGCGGCGGATACTGGGCATCACGCTCACCGTCCTCGGGCTCGTGGGGCTCGGGTTGGCCTTCGAGCTCGGGCAGTACCGCGCCGGCTATAGCGTTGTTTCCGCCATGCAGGAGCGCGGGCGGCTCCATGCCTCGATCAAGCACCTCCAGGCGGCCAATCGCGCCCTCCAGGCCCGCATCATCGGGCTGCAGACCGTCGATGCCGGCCATGCGCGCGAGGATCAGGTCGTGGCTCGGACCATCGGCGATCTGCAGGCGCGAGTGGCCCGCCAGACGGAGGAGCTGGCGTTCTACCGCGCGGTGGTCGCGGAGGGTGCCCCGGCAATCGGACTTCGCGTCGGGACCGTACGCGTATCCACCGTAAAGCCGGTGGGCAGCTTCCTCGTGGATGTCTCACTGGTGCGGGCCGGCAAGACCAATGGGATGACGACCGGAGCCGTCAGCCTGACGGTCGATGGCCAAGGGGCCGCCGGCAAGCCTGTGACGCTCGACGGCCAGGCGCTGGCGGGCGCAGGCGCGGCCACGGTGCCTTACGACTTCCGCTACTACCAGGACCTCCACCAGAGCGTGGTCCTGCCGCCGGGCTTCCGCCCCGAGCATCTGACGGTCAAGGTCAGCTCCAGCCGCAAGAATGTCCCGCCGCTCTCCCAGACGTTCCCCTGGAGCGCGGTGGACGTGCCGTAAGCCGCGTCAGCGAGTCCATTCATGTTCAACCGTGACTCCAAGCCCGTCCGCATCGATACGCTGATCGCCCGGTCCGTGAAGATCTACGGCGGCCTCGAGTTCGCCGGCGGGATGCACCTCGATGGCCAGATCACGGGGGACGTCCGGGCGGCGGACCCCCAGACCCCCACCTCCTTGTCGGTGAGCGATACCGGCTCCATAGAGGGGTCGGTGCAGGTCACCGACCTGATCCTGCACGGCACCGTCCGGGGCGACATAGTGGCCCGTGGACGGGTCGTTCTGGGTGCGAGCGCGCGTGTGGAGGGCGACGTGTACTACGGCGTGATCGAGATGACCCTGGGTGCCCAGATCACGGGCAAGCTGGTCAGGCTCAACGATGAGGAGCGGAGCGAGCCGGTGCCTTCCAGCGAGGACACTTGATGGGTGCTAGCGCCCGCCAGCCCGGCCAGGACGGCCCGGCTGGCGGGCCCGCCCGCCACGGCGGGCCTGCGGCGTGGCCCTGACAGCACCAGTTTTGACCTGGGCGGCACTGCCTTCTAGACTGGACGCCAAGCGTCCTCTGGCCCGATTTTTCGAGGAGATCCTACCCGCAATGAGCACCGCAGAAGCCTCGCTGGAAGCCCCCTTGCTCCTCTTCACCGACGCGGCCGCCCGCAAGGTGGGCGAGCTCATCCGCGGCGAAGGCAATCCGAGCCTGATGCTGCGCGTCTTCGTGCAGGGCGGCGGCTGCTCGGGGCTGCAATACGGCTTCGAGTTCGACGAGCAGACCCAGGAAGGCGACACCTGCGTCGAGAACCTCGGGGTGAAGCTCCTGGTCGACCCCATGAGCGTGCAGTACCTCACGGGCGCGGAGATCGACTATCGCGACGGCTTGGACGGCGCGCAGTTCGTGATCCGCAACCCCAACGCCACCACCACCTGCGGCTGCGGGTCCTCGTTCTCGGCCTGACCCCCGGCTCCCCCGCGTGCGCCCCGCCGCTTCCGCCCGCGACAGCCAGAAGGCCGCCGCGGAGCCCGCGGCGCGTCCTCTGCCGGACGTCCTCGCGGCGGTAGACCTCGGCTCCAACAGTTTTCATCTGGTCGTAGCGCGCTATACGCACGGCCAGCTCGTCATCATCGACCGTCTGCGGGAGATGGTGCGCCTCGCCTCGGGGGTCGAGGAGAACGGCCGCATCGACAAGGAGGTGGCGGCGCGCGCGCTGGCGTGTCTGCAGCGTTTCGGCCAGCGATTGCGGGACATGCGCGCGGACAGTGTCCGCGTCGTGGGCACCAACGCCCTGCGCGTCGCCCATCGCAAGCAGGCGTTCCTGGAGCGCGCCCGCGAGGCACTCGGGCACCCCATCGAGATCATCTCCGGCATGGAGGAGGCGCGGCTCATCTACTCCGGCGTGGCGCACACCATGCCGAGCGAGCCCGGCAGGCGCTTGGTTGTAGACATCGGCGGCGGCAGCACGGAACTCGTCATCGGCGAGGGGCTCACCCCGCTCGAGCTCGAGAGCCTGCAGATGGGCTGCGTCAGCCTGAGCGAGCGCTTCTTCCGGGACGGCAAGATCTCCGCCAAGCGGATGTCCGGCGCGCGCCTGGCCGCCCGGCTCGAGCTCGAGCCCGTGCAGGCGGCCTTCCGCCGCCGCGGCTGGGAGCGCTCCGCCGGCAGCTCCGGCACCGTGCGGGCGATCGGCGAGGCCATCCGCGAGCTCGACAGCCAGGCGCTGACCATCACCCCGGCAGGGCTCGAGCGCACCATCGCGTATCTGATCGAGGCCGGACACGTGCGCGAGCTCAGGCTCGCGGCGCTGACCGAGGACCGCCGGCCGGTCTTTCCCGGCGGCATCGCCATCCTGGCGGAGATCTTCGCCGGGCTGAGCCTCAAGGAGATGCGGATCGCCGAGGGCGCCATGCGCGAGGGACTGCTCTACGACATGGTGGGGCGCTACACCGACGAGGACGCCCGCGACCGCACGGTCCGCGGCATGCAGCACCGCTATCACGTCGACTTCGCGCAAGCCGAGCGCGTGGAGGCGACCGCGCTGCAGTTCCTGGAGCAGACGCGCGAGGCCTGGAGGCTGCAGGGCGATCCGCCCGCCGCCCTGGCGTTGAAGTGGGCGGCGCGGCTGCACGAGATCGGCCTCGACGTGTCCCACAACGGCTATCAACGCCACGGCGCGTACCTGCTCGAGAACGCCGACATGCCCGGCTTCTCGCGCGAGGAGCAGCGGCTGCTCGCGCGCATGGTGGGCGGCCATCGCCGCAAGCTCGCGCCGGAGGGACTGGAGGAGCTGGTCCCGCCCTGGGATCGCAACGCCATCCACCTCATCGTCATGCTGCGCCTGGCCGTGCTGCTGCATCGCGGCCGCAGCCCGACGGCGCTGCCGCCGATCGCGATCTCGGCGACCCCGAAGTCCCTCGAGCTGCACTTCCCGGCGCGCTGGCTGAAGGAGCATCCGCTGACCTCGGCCGATCTGCAGCAGGAGGTGGATTACCTGCGCGCGGCCGGGCGGCGCCTGCGGGTGTTCACCGGCGGGCGTTAGTCCATTGGCGCAAATCGCGCCTGGCGATTTGCGCGGCCCGCTCACTGGCCGCTTTCGACCCCGCGGCCCAGGGACGGCCCTTTGAGACCCGCCGGCGCGAGGCTGAGCGCCCCGGGACACGGCCGCTCACTTGCTTGCCTTCGAATGGCGCCACTGGCTAAGCCGAGCCGTCAGGGGGCGGGGCGCCGAAGGCGGTGCCCGCCGCAAAATTTCCCAGCAGCTCCGCCTGCGCGCTTCGCAGCGGCTCCGTGCCCGGCGCGAGCCGCTCGTAGCCGCCGTCGGGAAGCAGGCGCCACGCCTGGGTGTTGTCCTCGAGGTAACGCGTCAGGTCTTCCAGGATGCGCTTGCGGTGCGAGGCGCGCCGGACGGGGAAGGCGACTTCCACGCGGCGGAAGAAGTTGCGCTCCATCCAGTCCGCGCTCGAGCAATAGAGCTCGGGCTCGCCGCCGTTCTCGAAGTAGAAGGCGCGCGAGTGCTCGAGGAAGCGCCCGACGATGGAGCGCACCCGTATGTTCTCCGACGCCCCCGGCACCCCGGGCCGCAGGGCGCAGACGCCGCGCACGATGAGATCGATGGGCACGCCGGCGCAGGAGGCGCGGTACAGCGCCTCGATGGATTGCTGCTCGACGAGCGCGTTCATCTTGAGGATGATGCGCGCCGGCCGTCCCGCGCGGGCGTGGGCGGCCTCGCGGTCGAGCTTGGCGATGAAGGTCTCGTGCAGGCCGAACGGCGACTGGACGAGGCGGTTGAGCTTCGGGGTCTGGGTCAGGCTGGTGAGCTGCAGGAACAGCTCGTGGATGTCCTGGCCGACCTCGTCGTCGCAGGTGAAGAGGCTGTAGTCGGTGTACTGGCGCGCCGTGCGCGGATGGTAGTTGCCGGTGCCGAGGTGACAGTAGCGGCGGATGCCCCCGGGCTCGCGCCGCACCACCATGACGAGCTTGGCGTGCGTCTTGTAGCCGACGACGCCGTACATGACGTGCGCCCCGGCTTCCTGCAGGCGATTCGACAGCTCGATGTTGGCTTCCTCGTCGAAGCGGGCCCGCAGCTCGATGATCGCCGTCACGTCCTTGCCGGCCCCCGCGGCGGCGACCAGCGCATCCACGATGGGCGAGTCGCTGCCGGCGCGATAGAGCGTCTGCTTGATCGCGAGCACGTTGGGATCGGCCGCCGCCTGGCGCAGGAAGTCCATCACCGGCGCGAAGCTCTGAAACGGATGGTGCAGCAGGATGTCCTTCTGCCGGATGGAGGCGAAGAGGTCCGTGTTGCCCGCCAGCCGCCGCGGCACGCCGGGGGTGAAGACCGCGTACTTGAACTCCGGCCGCTGCACGAGGTCGTACACGGCCGAGAGGCGGTTGAGGTTGACGGGGCCGGGCACGCTGTAGGTGTCGACGTCGTGCAGCGCGAACTGCCGCAGCAGGAACTGCACGATGTCGGCCGGGCAGTCGTTGGAGGTCTCGAGCCTCACCGCGGCGCCGTAGCGGCGGTGGGCCAGCTCGCCCTCGAGCGCGCGGCGCAGGTCATCGATCTCCTCCTCGTCGACGAAGAGGTCGCTGTTGCGCGTGACGCGGAACTGGTAGCAGCCGACCACCCGGATGCCGGTGAAGAGCCGCTGCACGAAGGCCTGGACGATCCCGGTGAGGAGCACGAGCGTGCGCCGGGTGCCCTCGAGGGGCAGCGGCACCACCCGCGGCAGCGAGCGCGGCGCCTGCACGATGGCGAGCTCGCTGTCGCGGCCGAAGGCGTCCTTCCCCTCCAGGCGTACGATGAAGTTCAGGCTCTTGTTCTGGATGCGCGGGAAGGGGCGGGCCGGGTCGAGGCCGAGCGGACTCAACACCGGCTCGACCTCGAGCTGGAAGTACTGCTCCAGCCACTTCTCCGCCTCCGGGGTCCAGTCGTCGCGGCCGAGGAGGAGGATGTCGCGGCGCGCGAGCGCCGGCAGCAGCACCTCGTTCAGGCAGCGGTACTGCCCGGCCACGAGGCCGGCGGCTTGCTCGTGGATGGCGGCGAGCTGCTGCTCGAGCGACATGCCGTCGGCGGCGAAAGTGCCCGAGCCGAGCTCGAGCAGCTGCTTCAGGCCCGCCACCCGGATCTCGAAGAACTCGTCCAGGTTGCTCGAGGAGATGCAGAGGAAACGCAGCCGCTCCAATAGCGGCACCGACTCGTCGAGCGCCTGGGCCAGTACCCGGCGGTTGAACTCGAGGAAGGAGAGCTCGCGGTTGAAGTAGAGAGCGGGGGCCTTGAGGTCGGGGGCGTCCATCCATCAAGTACAGCAGACTGCCGGCTCCGATGCACGGACGGGCGCTCCGTCGTCTACAGTTGTACCAGGCGTGGGATCCGGGCATCCTGAGCCAACGAAGCGCCGGCGACGCGCAAAAGGCGCGAGCTTTTGCCCGTCCCTCGCCGCCTGCGGCGGCGGGCTCCGTGTGCCTGGTCTACAGGTCCGGTGACCCGCGCCGCGCTCGGATCCGGTAAAAATCCAGGAAAATCATGAACTTCGACGACCAGATCGCCGAGCTCGAGCGCGGCGCCCAGGAGGTGCTGCTGAAGGCCGACCTCGCCCGCAAGGTGGCGCGGGGCAAGCCGCTCAAGGTGAAGGCGGGCTTCGACCCGACCGCCCCGGACCTGCACCTCGGGCACACGGTGCTCCTCAACAAGATGCGCCAGTTTCAGCAGCTCGGGCACGAGGTGATCTTCCTGATCGGGGACTTCACCGGCCTCATCGGCGACCCGAGCGGCCGCAACCAAACGCGTCCAGCGCTCACGCCGGAGGAAGTGCAGGCCAACGCTCGCACTTACGAGCGTCAGGTGTTCAAGATCCTCGACCCGGAGCGCACCCGCGTGGATTTCAACTCGCGGTGGCTCTCCCCGATGAATGCGGCGGATTTCGTGCGGCTCGCCGCGCATTACACGGTGGCGCGGATGCTCGAGCGCGACGATTTCGCCAAGCGCTACAAGAGCGGTCAGCCGATCGCCATCCACGAATTCCTCTATCCGCTCGCGCAGGGCTACGACTCGGTGGCGTTGCAGGCTGACGTCGAGCTGGGCGGTACCGACCAGAAATTCAACCTGCTGGTCGGACGCCAGTTGCAGACGGCATACGGGCAGGAGCCGCAGGTGGTGATCACCATGCCGCTCCTCGAAGGCACCGACGGCGTCAACAAGATGTCGAAATCGCTCGGCAACTACATCGGCATCGCCGAGCCGCCCGTCGACATGTTCGGCAAGGTCATGTCGATATCCGACGAGCTGATGTGGCGGTATTTCGAGCTGCTCTCGTTCCGGCCGCTGGCGCAGATCGCGGGCCTGAGACGGGCGGCCGAAGCGGGGCGCAACCCCCGCGACATCAAGCTCGAGCTGGCGAAGGAGCTGACGGCGCGCTTTCACGGCGCGGCCGAGGCGGAGCGCGCGGAGCGCGAGTTTCTGGCGCGGGTGAGCGATCGGGCCGTGCCCGCGGACCTGCCGCCGCAGGCTCTGCCGGTGGATGCCGGCGGCATCCGGCTGCCCAGTCTCCTCAAGGCCGCGGGGCTCGCCGCGAGCACGTCCGAGGCGACGCGCAAGATCGGTGAGGGGGCGGTGCGGATCGATGGGGAGCGGGTGAGCGACCGGGGCCTGGTGCTGCACGCCGGGGCGGATCACGTGCTCCAGGTGGGCTCGCGGCGATTTGCCCGAGTGAAGCTCGAGCCCGAGTCCTGAGGGCCGGCCCGGCCCCTGGACGGACTGGATTTCCCGCTCCTCAGGCCGCGGTCAGGGCTTCGAGGCGAGCACGGACGACTCCCGGAAACCCTGCGGAATCGCGGGCTTGCGGTCTTGCCTCTCCCCTGCAGGCCCTGCCCGAGGAAGGGCGCAAGGAAGGCCTCGGGCCTGCCCTTCGGACCCCTCAAAATTCATTGTGACAATGCGTTGACAGCCCCCGAATCAGGGCTATACTGCGCGCCCCTTGCAGCCTGAGCCGCGAAGCGGCGGGGCGGCGAGAGGAGCCTTGAAAAAAGGCTCAACCGAAGGTTGACGGACGATGGCAGACAGCTATACTTCCGCCCCCTTTCGGAGGGCACGCGGCGACGCGTGATCCGAACTCCCTAGCCTGAAGCGCGACGGGATGCTCTTTAAAAATTCGGCAGGTAATTTGTGTGGGGACTCGCGTCAATGAGCCTTCGAGGCGCAAAGACCGAGTGACCAAAATGTCCAGCAGTAGTTGGAGCCATTTTGGATTTCACTCTCGTTGATGATTCTCAAAATCTTCAAGTGAAGAGTTTGATCCTGGCTCAGATTGAACGCTGGCGGCGTGCCTAACACATGCAAGTCGAGCGGTAACAGGCGTAGCAATACGTGCTGACGAGCGGCGAACGGGTGAGTAATGCTTCGGAATCTACCCAG
>DAHUXV010000177.1 GCA_027306985.1 Gammaproteobacteria bacterium
GGCTAGTGCCTCAACGATTGATCGAGTCGATCGCCCGCTTGTCCGCTGCCAGCGCCGCCTCGTGGACGGCTTCCGACAGCGTCGGATGCGCGTGAATGGTGCGCTGCAGGTCCTCGGTGCTCGCGGAGTACTCCATCGCCAACACCGCCTCGGCGATGAGCTCGCCGGCGAGCGGGCCGATGATGTGCACGCCGAGGATCTCATCGTCGTCCTTCGCCGCGACGATCTTGGCGAAGCCCTGCGCCTGCTCCATGGCGCGCGCCCGGCCGCTGGCGAGGAACGGGAAGACACCGACCTTGTAGGGACGGCCGCTCGCCTTCACCTGCTCCTCGGTCTCGCCCACCCAGGCGATCTCCGGGGCGGTGTAGATCACCGACGGCACCGTCTTGTAGTTGACCTCGCCGAAGCGGCCGGCGATGAGGTCGGCCACCATGACGCCCTCCTCCTTGCCCTTGTGCGCGAGCATGGGGCCGCGCACGCAGTCGCCGACCGCCCAGACGCCTTCCGCGCCTGTGCGGCACTGATGGTCGACCTTGACGAAGCCGCGCTCATCGAGCTCGACGCCCGTGCCGGCCGCCAGCAGATCGCGCGTGTAGGGCCGGCGGCCGATTGCCACGAAGAGCCGCTCGACGGTGAGCGTCTGCTCGCCCTTGGCGTCCGTGTAGGCCACCTCGACCGCCCCGCCCGTCACGCGGGCCCCGGTCACCTTGGCGCCGAGGCGGATGTCGAGGCCGAGCTTCTTGAAGTGCCGCGCGGCCTCCTTGGCGAGCTGCTGATCGGCGCTCGCAAGGAGCTCCGGCAGCGCCTCGAGCACCGTCACCTCGCTGCCGAGCCGGCGCCAGACGCTGCCGAGCTCGAGGCCGATGATGCCGGCGCCGATGATGCAGAGGCGCTTCGGCACCGACTCGAAGTCGAGCGCGCCCCACGAGTCGACGATGTGCGGCGCCTGGAACGGCGCGGATTTGAGCTCGATCGGCGCGGAGCCCGAGGCGAGGATCACCTGCTTCGCGGTCAGCTCCCGGCGCGTGCCGTCGGGCGCCGTGAACTCCACCTTCCTGCCCGGGAGGAGCCTGCCGTGTCCCTGCAGCGGGGTCACCCCGCTCGCCTTGAAGAGCGCGAGGATGCCCTGCGTCATGGTCTTGACGATGCCGCCCTTGCGCTTCTGCATCTGCGCGACATCGAAGCTGACGCCGCTCGCGCGGATGCCGTGCACCGCGAATTCCTCCTGCGCGCGGTGATAGAGCTCGGTCGACTCGAGCAGCGCCTTGGAGGGAATGCAGCCGGCATTGAGGCAGGTGCCGCCGAAGGCCATCGTGCCGTCGCGGTTCTTCCACTCGTCGATGCAGGCGACGCTGAGCTTGTTCTGAGCGGCGCGGATCGCGGCCGGATAGCCGGCCGGGCCGCCGCCGATGACGACGACGTCGAATGAATCAGCCATGGATCAAACTCCCAGGAGCATGCGGCCGGGATCCTCGAGGCATTCCTTGACCGTCACGAGGAACTGCACGGCCTCACGACCATCGATGATGCGGTGATCGTAGGTGATGGCGATGTACATCATGGGGCGGATGGCGATCTGGCCGCCGACCACCATGGGCCGCTCCTGGATCTTGTGCATTCCCAGGATGGCGCTCTGCGGCGCATTGACGATGGGCGTCGACATCAGCGAGCCGAACACCCCGCCGTTGGTGATGGTGAACGTGCCGCCCGTCAGGTCCTCGATGGCGAGGCCGCCCGCGCGGGCCTTCTTCGCGTACTCGCCGATCTCCCTCTCGATCGCCGCGAAGCTCTTGAGGTCCGCGTCCCTCACGATCGGCACGACGAGGCCGCGATCCGTCGAGACGGCGACGCCGATGTCGTAAAACTCGTGATAAACGATGTCGCTGCCGTCGACCGAGGCGTTGGTGACCGGGAACTTCTTCAGCGCCTCGATCGAGGCCTTGACGAAGAACGACATGAAGCCGAGCTTCACGCCGTGCTCCTTCTCGAAGCGGTCCTTGTGCCTCGCGCGCAGCTCGTTGACCGCGGTGAGATCGACCTCGTTGAACGAAGTCAGCAGGGCCTGCGTCGACTGCGCCTCGATCAGCCGTTGCGCGATGCGTTGCCGCAGGCGCGTCATGGTGACGCGATGCTCGCCACGGCCGCTTGCCGGCAGCGCGGGCCCGGCTTCGCGCGCCGCCGGTGCCGGCGCGGACGTTGCAGCGGGCGAAGCCGCGGCGGCGGCGGCCGTATCCGGCTTCCTGTCCATGAAATCCACGACGTCGGACTTGGTCAGCCGCCCGTCCCGGCCGCTCGCCGGAATGGCGGCGGCATCGAGCCGGTTCTCCTCGATGAGCCGTCGCACGGAGGGGCTGAGCTTCTCCTTGCCGGCCTCGGTGCCGGTGGCCTTGAGCGCCTCCGCGGGCGGCGCCGCCTGGGCCGCGGCCGGCGCTGCCGCCGCCTGGGCGCCTTCCTCGATCAGGGCGAGCACCTGCCCCGCCGTGACCACCGTGCCCGTTGCCACCCTCAACTCCCGCAACACTCCGTTGGCGGGCGCGGGCACTTCGAGCACCACCTTGTCGGTCTCGAGGTCCGCGAGGTTCTCGTCGCGCCTGACGGCATCGCCCGGCTTCTTGTGCCAGGCGACGAGCGTCGCGTCGGTGATGGATTCGGGCAGCGGGGGGACTTTGATCTCGATCATTGTGAAGTCTTTCTGAGCGGTGTCGCCGGCGTCTTGCGACTGCCCGCGGCGGGAGCGGCGCCGGCCGTGAGCCGGGTCGTCTCTCTGGCGGAATCCTCGGTCGCCGCGGCATGCAGCGCGGCATCGATGAGCGACTGCTGCTCGGCCTCGTGGATCTTGCCGATGCCGGTGGCGGGCGCCGCCGCCGGGGCGCGCCCGGCGTAGAGCACGATCTGGCGCTGCGCCAGCGGCTCCTGCAGCCGGTGGCGGATCTGGTACCAGGCGCCCTGATTCTGCGGCTCCTCCTGACACCACACCACCTCGCGGGCGTTCGGATAGCCGGCGAGCGCCGCCTCGTACTCCTCGGTCGGGAAGGGATAGAGCTGCTCGATGCGCACCAGCGCGACGTCGCGGATGCCGTCCTTGCGGCGCGCCTTCAGCAGATCGAAGTACACCTTGCCGCTGCAGAAGACCACCCGGCGCACGCCCTGCGCGGGCAGCTCGTCATTCTCGCCGATCACGCGCGCGAAGCCGCCGCGGCTCAGCGCCTCGAGATTCGACACCGACAGCTCGTGCCGCAGCAGGCTCTTCGGGGTCATGACGATGAGCGGCTTGCGAAACGGCTGCAGCATCTGCCGGCGCAGCATGTGGAACATCTGCGCGGGCGTCGAGGGGACGCAGACCTGCATGTTCGACTCCGCGCACAGCTGCAGATACCGCTCGAGCCGCGCCGAGGAATGCTCGGGTCCGGCGCCTTCGTAGCCGTGGGGCAGGAAGAGCACGAGGCCGCAGTAGCGCTCCCACTTGGCCTCGCCCGAGCTGATGAACTGATCGATGATCACCTGGGCGCCGTTGGCGAAGTCGCCGTACTGGCCCTCCCAGATCGAGAGGCAGTTGGGCTCGGTGGTCGAGTAGCCGTACTCGAATCCCATCACCGCCTCTTCCGAGAGCACCGAGTCGATGATCTCGACCCGCGGCTGCTTCGCGGCGAGGTGCTGCAGCGGGATGTACACCCGCTGCGAGCCCTGATCGTGCAGCACCGCGTGGCGGTGGAAGAAGGTGCCGCGGCCGCTGTCCTGGCCGCTGATGCGCACCGAGAAGCCGTCCTCGACGAGCGAACCGTAGGCGAGCGTTTCCGCGCATCCCCAGTCAAGAGGCGCCTCGCCGGCGAGCATCTTCCTGCGGTTGGCCATGACGTTGGCCACGCGCGGATGCAGCGTCAGGCCGGGCGGCAGCTCCATCAGCCGCCTGCCGAGGGCCTCGATGCGGCCCGGCTCGACACCGGTCGTCACCCGCTCCGTCCAGTCGGCCTGGGCGAAACGCGTCCAGTCGACCGTGAACTTGTTGCCGATCATGCCGAGCGCCGCGCGGGCCTGCGGCCGGCCCTTGTCGAGCCCGTCGCGATACTGCTCCAGCATCGCATCGGACTGCGCCTGCGTGAGGATTCCCTCGGCCACGAGCCGCTCGGCATAGAGCTGCCGGGTGGTCGGATGCTGGCGGATGGCCCGGTACATGGTGGGCTGGGTCGCCGCCGGCTCGTCGGCCTCGTTGTGGCCGTGGCGGCGGTAGCAGACCAGGTCGATCACCACGTCCTTGTGGAAGCGCATGCGGTACTCGAGCGCGAGGCGCACCACGAGCACGGCCGCTTCCACATCGTCGGCGTTGACGTGGAAGATCGGCGCTTCCAACATCTTGGCCACGTCGCTGCAGTAGAGGGTCGAGCGGGCATCGCTCGGCTCCGAAGTGGTGAAGCCCACCTGATTGTTGATGATGAGGTGGACGGTGCCGCCGGTGTAATAGCCGCGCGCCTGGGAGAGCTGCAGCGTCTCCATGACGACGCCCTGGCCGGCGAACGCGGCATCCCCGTGGATGAGCAGCGGCAGCACGCGCTCGCCCTTGGCGTCATCGCGCCGCTCCTGGCGGGCGCGCACCGAGCCCTCGACCACCGGGTTGACGACCTCCAGGTGCGAGGGGTTGAACGCGAGGACGGTGTGAACGTTGCCGGAGGGCGTCTTCAGGTCCGCCGAGAAGCCCTTGTGGTACTTCACATCGCCCGAGCCCTTCAGGCGGCTCAAGTCATAGGCGCCCTCGAACTCCGAGAAGAGCGTCGCCGGGGACTTGCCGAGGAGATTCACCAGCACGTTCAGGCGTCCGCGGTGCGCCATGCCGATCACGACTTCCTCGACCCCCGCCCCGCCGCTGCTCTGGATGAGGTCATCGAGGAGCGCCACGAGCGTGTCGCCGCCCTCGAGCGAGAAGCGCTTCTGGCCGACGAACCGCGTGTGCAGGTAGCGCTCCAGGCCCTCGGCGGCGGTGAGCTGCCAGAGAATGTTGCGCTTCTCTTCCGTGGCGAAGCGATGCTCGAGCCGGGCCGCCTGGAACCGGTCCTGCAGCCACAGCCGCTCCTGCGACTCCGATACGTGGGCGAACTCGGCCCCGATCGAGCCGCCGTAGATGAGCTCGAGCTGCTCGAGGATCTGCCGCAGCTTCATCCGCGGCGGCACCGCCTGGGTGCGGCTGGCGGTGAAGAACTCGCTCTCGAGATCGGCGGGCCCGAGCCCGAAGTACTCGAGGTCGAGCACCTGAGGCCGCGGCCGCTGCATCAGGCCGAGCGGATCGAGCTTCGCGACCAGGTGGCCGCGGTTGATCCAGACCTGGATGAGACGCGAGACCGCCGCCTGCTTGGCGTTGACGCCGCCCCCGCCGGGGGACGCCGCGGCAGCCGCGCGGGGCTGGCGCGCACGCTCGGCGAGCGCCGCCTCGATCGGTCCCTGCGGACGCTCAGCGCCCTTCGGTCCCGGCAGGGCCTCGAAGTAGCGTCGCCAGTTTTCCTCTACGCTCGCGGGGTCGCGAAGGTACTGCTCGTAGAGGGCGTCGAGAAAGGCGGCATTGCCGCCGAAGAGGGGTGTAGGTTCGAGCATGGGGGAGCGCAAAAAGCGAAGCGCTAGTTTAACGGAAACGCGCGCGGGGGGAAATTGAAAACCGCGTGCGGATCATTGAATTAAAAGGAATTAAGGGTTTCTTACAGCCAGCCTAGCAAACGCAGCTCATACGTGATCAGCAGGCCGTAGCCGAGAAGCACGCCATAGAGAAGGAGAGCGACCGGCATGCGGCCGAATGCCTTGACACGCGAGAGCAGTATGAGTACCAGGACGCCGACGCCCGTCAGCCCGATCTTCACCGCCGCGAAGAGCGCATCCGAGCCGCCGCCGATGAGCGGCGCCAGAAGCGGATTGACCTCGTAGGCGCCGCGGTCGATCAGCACCACCGTGAGCGCGGCATCGCCCGCGCAGAGCACCAGGATGAGAGTGGCGATCGCCAGCCACCACGGGTGATACCAGTCTATGGCGCCGAGCGCGTACTCCCCGTCACGCCGCGGACCGCGCCGCCGCGGATTGAAGCTGCCGTAGAGGAGCGCCCGCGCGACCCGGGTGCGCCTGTCAGGTCCGCGGCGCCGCTCGGGCTCGCCCGGCGCATCGGCGATGCGCTCGCGGGAATTGAACAGCATGGGCACGGTCTTGTTCTTGTCGGCTGGGCGGCGTCCTGATCCTTTGATTGTAACGGCGCAGCACCCCCCATGCCCGCCGGCCAAGCGTGACGCCGGTCACTCTTCATGCGCTGCGCGCAGGGCCAACCGGCTTCGCCGAGGGGCGCGCCCCGCCCCGTGGCGGCGCCGGGCGCGCCGAGGGAACCCGGATTCGGGGCCATCCGTTGCAGCCGTCATGACGCCAGTGATCGTGGCCTTGTTCGACGACTACGGAATCGCGGACCGAGTCCGAACGCAGCTCGTGCAGGACGGTTTCCCGACGGACCGGGTCGAGCTGACCTCGCTCCTGGAGACCGGTCAGGCCGACGCCGAGCCCGGCGATGCCTTCGTGGCGCGGGTGTCCAATTACTTCCACACGCTGCTCGATCAGGACGAGCGGCACGACGGCAAGGCCGGGGAGCTGGCGGGGCGCGTGCGCCGCGGCAACTCGGCGATTGCGGTGCATCCGCGCACCGATTACGAGATCGACAGTGCCCGCCGGATCCTCCACCGCAACCACCCCGTCGCGGTGGCGGAGATCCTCCACTAGTGATGTGCGGCGGCGGCGTCGTGAGGACGGCGCCCGGTCTCCAAAAACACCTTCATCCGCAGCAGATCGTCGTTGAGCTCGGATTTCGGGTCGGTGCCGAAGAGCCGCGCGACGGCGTGGCCGAGCGCTCCGGCGAGCGGCGTGTAGCTCATCGTCACGAGGATTCGCGTCCCGCCTTCGATCGGCTCGAAGCGCAGCAGGCCGGCGTGGTCCACCGTTGAGCCCGGAAGCGTTCGCCAGGCGATGAGCCTGTTGGGCTCGAGTCGGGTCGTCACGGCCTCCCAGGAGATCGTGCGTCCCAGAGGTCCGTCCACGACCCACTCCGAGGTGCCGTCGCCCCGCACATGGACTTCACGCACGTGAGTCATGAGCTCGGGGAGGCGCTCGAGCTGGGAGAAGGTCTCGAACACCTGCTCGATGGGCGCCGCGACGTCGATGCACTTCTGCAGATCCATCGCGGGCCGGCGCACGCCGACCAGCCGGTCGATCGGCATGTTGGTGCCGCTGCGCGCGATGAGCGCCGCGCCGGCGAGTCCGCCGAGCAGCCCCATGGCGCCGCGCCTGCCGGCAATGGCGTTGAGAAGGAGCGCGCCGCCCGCCGCGCCCATCACCACCCGCACTCCGGGCGACCAGTGCTGCTGCCACGGACCGAAGCGCCGCTCGCGCGCCCTGCCGCCGCCCTGCAGCGCCGAGATGCCGGCGGCGTTCTCGTACACGGCGAGCCGATCCTCGACGTCGGCAACCCCCCGGACGGCCCAGACGGTCCGCAGCAGGCGCACGTACTCGCGCTCGAGCACGGCACCGCTCAGGGTCACCCTGCCGGACAGCGCCGAGACTTCGA
This sequence comes from Gammaproteobacteria bacterium, assembly GCA_027306985.1. Lineage (GTDB taxonomy): Bacteria > Pseudomonadota > Gammaproteobacteria > Steroidobacterales > Steroidobacteraceae > 13-2-20CM-66-19. Next base: position 7,577 of record DAHUXV010000177.1, read on the forward strand.
TCGCGCCCGGATGCGAGACGGCCCAGCCGAGCCGCGAGCGCACGCGCTCGCAGAGGATCTCATCCGGCACCTCCTCGTGCGTGAAGCGCGAGCGCACCTCGTGGGCGAGGCCGCGCGCACGGTTGCGCAGGTCGCGCGAGGCGACGCTCGTCGCATCGTCCAGGCGGCTCATGCCGCTCGCCACCCGGTCGCGCATGATGGCGCGCCGGCGCCGGCCGTGGTCGGGATCGAGAAGGTACATGGAGAAGGCGCCCGCAGCGGCGGCACCGAGGAATAGACGAGCAGCCATGGCTCCTCCCGTCAGACGTGGCCCGTAGGCCCGCCCCGAAGCAAGCTGCGCGCCTGAGGGCTACCAGGTGACGGTGAGCGCGCTACGGATGCTCGCGGCCGGAAGCGTCACACGGGCGGTGGAGTCGTGCGCCCGCCAGCGCCAGCGGGCCGCGGGCCTGCCGTTCACGAGGATCGACGCCGGCCGCCGCCGCGCGTGGATGCGCAGCTCGTATCGCCTCACCTGCCGCTGCCCGGCGAAGGAGCCGGTGGTCGGGCCGATGGTGAGCCGGTGGCGTGTCCCGGAAGTGCGATAGGTCATCGGCGTCAGCGCATAGTCGCCGCGCTCGTAATCGAGGGAGGTCCCGTCATCCTCGTAGAGATCGAAGCTGCCGTCGCCGTCCCCATAGACGTTCACCGTCAGCTCATCGTGCGCCGGGCCCGCGCGATGGCGCGACATCGCCCGCTCGGGAACGATCGCGCCCTCGCGCACGAACACCGGCGTGGCCTCCGGCGCGTAGCGGGCGGTGAAGGTGGTGTCGCCCCGATGGCGCTTGCCGGTGAAGAAATCCACCCAGCGTCCGGGCGGCAGATAGACGGTCCGCTCGCCCCCGGCCCGCAGCACCGGAGCCACCAGCATCTCGTCGCCGAAATAGTACTCGTGGAAGTGCCGGTAGGCCGCCGCGAGGTGGGGCCACTGCAGATAGAGCGGCCGCAGCAGCGGCAGCGCGAGCTCGTGCGCCTGCCAGCTGTAGGTGTAGAGGTAGGGAATGAGCCGCTGGCGCAGGGTGAAGTACTTGCGCATGAGCGCCACGCCCTTCGGCCCGTACACCCAGGGCATGCGCACGTTGCCCTCGAGCGGGTTCTCGTGCGCGCTGTGCATGCGCAGGATCGGGCTGAAGGTGCCGAACTCCAGCCAGCGCGCGTACAGGTCGAAGGGAATCCTCGCGCCGTGAAAGCCGCCGATGTCGTTGCTGATGTACGGGACCAGCACGTTGCCGCCGCGCGCGGTGTAGGCGACCTCATAGGCGAGCACGCGCCACTGCGAGTACGCATCGCCCGTGAAGAACCCGGGATAGCGCTCGCTCCCCCAGCCGCCGTAGCGACTGAGGATGAAGGCCCGCTTGCCCGTCTGCCGCCGGGTGGCGTCGTAGAACACCTCGTTGGTCCAGAGCTGAGGATCGAGCCCGCGCATGAGGGCCGCTCCGCCGCCGCCATCCACCCACCAGAAGCCGACGCCCTCCCGCATGAGCGGCGCGTGCAGATCCTTCAGGGAGATCCGCGCCTGCCTGCGGTCGGCGAGATTGAGGAAGATGCGCGGCGGCGGCGGCACGTTGCGCAGCGCGACCGGGCCCAGGACGATGCCGCCGATGCCTCCGGCCGGAGGGGGTGGCGCCGGCTCGACGCGCAGCGCGATGACGTTGCGCCGCCCCGGGCGCAGGGCGGCCGTGACATCCGCATAGGTCAGCCGGCGCGGCCACGGCACGTGACTGTGTGGCACCCGCCTGCCGTCGACGAAGAGTTGGTAGGCGCCCGCGACCTGGCCGAGATAGAGGTACACGTGCCGCGGGAGCCTCGCGGGCAGCCGGAACGAGGCCCGATACCAGCCCACGCCCTGGTAGCCGGGATAGCCCTGCTGCTGCCAGGGTGCGTCGGTGCGGATCGGGCGCCAGCCGGCATCGTCGAAGCCGCCCGCATACCAATGATCCTCGAGGCCCTCATCGTGCGGGTCGGGCGAGAACCTCCAGACACCGGCGAGGCTCTGATCGTAGGACGGCTTGCGCGGCAGCGGCCGCCCGAGCGCATGCAATACCTGCGGCGCGTGGCTGTCGCTGTAGGAAAGGCTGCTCTCGCGCGTGTTGGCGTAGCCCGGATGATCGTTCAGGGCGAGCTCCAGGTGCCGCGCGTGCAGCCAGCCGATGAGGCGTCGCGGATGCGGGATGAGCGGGCTCCAGTCATAGCCGCCCTGCCAGCCGTAGTTGTGCCAGGCGAAGTCGAGCACGAGACCCGAGAGCGGAATGCGCTCGGCCCGCAGCCGTGAGATCTCGCGCTTCAGGTGCCGCTCGCCGTAACGGCGCCAGGCCGGCGAGCGCGTCGCGGGCGTCCCGGGGAAGTACTCGAAGTTAAGATCCGTGACCCAGGGCCCGAGAACGTGGCGCGGGATCATCGGCACCGGGCCGCAGAGCTGCGCGTATTCCTCGAGCGGCTTGCGGTAGTCGCGGCCGTAGGTGAAGAGATACCAGTCCTGGCCCTTCGGTCCCGGACGCGGCTCGATCCAGGAGTGGGCCGCATTCCAGACCGGGCTCACGCTGTCGTCGAGGAGCGCATAGCCGCTCCTGCTGAGCAGGCCGGGCGTCGCCGGTTGCAGCAGCACGTCGATGCCCGGGATGAGGTCGTGGGTCGGGCTGCCGAGATCGTCGCCCGGCGGCGGCAGGGTCGCGGCGCTGATGTTGTCCAGAGAATAGGTGAGTCCGCCGAGATTTCCCGGGTCCGCCTGTCCCGGACGCCAGCGATGGCCGCTTCCGTCCGCGCGCCAGCTCACCGAGAGATCGGCGGCGGTGAAGGCGCCGTCCCGCGGGCGATAGCGCAGCGTCAGCGCGGAGCTCTCGAGCACGACCCAGCCACCGCTGGCGTGCGTCGTCGTCACGCGCACCGCCGGCCAACTCCTCTTCCGCACGACGACGCTCGCAGCGTCCAGGAACTTGCCGCTCGGCGAGTATTCCATGCGCACGAGCGAGGGCGTCAGGAACTCGAAGCGCGCGTCCCTCGCGACGATCGCCGTCGTGGCGTGCGCCGCCGGCAGCGCAAGAAGGAGCGCCGCCGCGGCGGCGCTTACGGTATGGAAGATCCTCATCTTCTTCTTAACGACGGCTGACCCCGTGAATTCCGCTACTGCCCGCCGCTCAACGGCGGGAGACCGTGTACCCGTCGGTCAGGGTATCGAGGAAGGCGATGACCTCCCGGATCTCGCGCGCGGTGAGCGCCGGCGGGTCGCCGCGGTGGCGGTTGAGCGGCGCGTCCACCCTGTCGACGTTGGACCGGTACCGCGGCGGAATGTCGTCGTACTTGATCACCCGGCCCGCCGCGTTGCGTGGATAGAAGCGGCCGGGGTGGATGTCGCGGTTCACGTAGAAATCGAGCACCTGCGTGAGGCTGTGAAACATGCCGTTGTGGAAGAACACGCGCCGCAGCGCGACGTTCCTCAGGGTCGGCGTCAGGAACATGCCGCAGTACTGCGTGTCCTTGCGCATGTCGGTTCGGTACGGACCGCAGACGCCGAGGTCGTAGTACTGCGGATCGCGGTTCGCGGCAATGGCCGGATTGCGCGGCACGCCGAGCGCCTCGAACTGATGGTCGGTGAAAAGCGGCGGCCGGCCGCTCGGGGTCGACTCATCGAGATGGCACGCGGCGCAGTTGCCCTTGGCCGGGTCGTTGAAGAGCAGATACCCGGCGAGCTCCTCGCGCGTGAATCGCGCCCTGCCCTGCAGCCACGCGTCGTACTTGCTGGTGAAGGGATGGAACGAGGGATCCTCGATCTCGTAGCGTCCGATGGCGAACATCGCCTCATCGACCGCGAGACCTGGGTTGGCGAACACGTTCGGCCCGAAGAGACGCTGAAAATCCGCGGCGTAGGGGCCCGAGGCCAGCTTGCGCGCGACCTGCTGCATCGTGCCGCCATCCATCTCGGCGGGATTGTAGAGCGGTCCGCCGATCTGCTGCTCGAGGGTGTTGGCCCGGCCGTCCCAGAAGAGGCCGCCCTGCGGCACCATGTTGGTTGCCGCCGCCTGCGGCGCCAAGGCGCTCTTCCGCACGCGGGGATCGCCGGCGGCCGCCCGCACCTGCCGCGCCATCGGCACGGGAATGTCGTTGCCGGTCTCGATGTCCGGGCCGATCGTGAACGGCGGCTGGCGGTAGAGATAACGCAGCGACGGCACCGCGCGAAAGCCCGGCGTGGTCATGTGAGGCCCGCCGCGCACCACCGGTGAGCTGCCCGCCGGTCCATAGGCAAACGCGGGAAGGTGGCAGCTCGCGCAGGACATCCGTCCCGAAGCCGATAACCGCTCGTCGTAGAAGAGCCGCTTGCCGAGCTGCGCCATGGCCGAGAGCGGCCGGTCGGCGGGAATGACCAGCCGCACGGGGTGCGGATTCTCACCGAGTGAGAGCCAGAGCGCCTGCCGCGGCGCGCTCGCCCACATGCGAAGCGGCACGGGCGACCAGGCGAGGAGGAAGGCTGCGACCGCCACGAGCAGCGCTGCGGGCAGCGCGATGGCGGTTGCCCGCGCCGGGATCTTGCGCGCCAGCCTTGGGTTCCTCATGCCAAAGCGAGGGAGCATACCACCTGCCCTGTGACGCGCCGATGACGTGAGCCGCCTTCGCTTCGTCGCGGCGCGAGGGGCGCTGGCCGCAGATGTGGCGCCTCGAGCCCGTGGGCGGGTACTCGCACGGCGGCTCATCGGGCATCATCGCGGCCCTCGCGCCGCGGCCCAAAGGCCGCGGCAGACTCGAACGAAGGAAAGTCGACATGAAGCCAGCGATCGCACTCGCCGCCGCAATCTCGCTCACGAGCGCCGCCGCCCTCGCCGCCTCGCCGGCGGGCGCGCACGAGAAGAGCCCGCCCGCATCCCCGGCGGGACCCGCGGCCCTTTTCACGCCGCACAGCGTGCAGAGCACGGGAGCCGTGAGCGTCGAGGGTCACAAGATCGCCTACGAAGCGGTGGCGGGCACGATCATCGTGCACCCGAAGGGCTGGGACGATGCCGCGATGCCGCAGGGAAAGAAGAACGCGATCGGCACCAAGAACGGGCCGCCGGTGGCCTCGATGTTCTACGTCGCCTACTTCAAGCGCGGCGTCAATCCGCGCACCCGTCCGGTGACCTTCCTCTACAACGGCGGCCCCGGCTCCTCGACGATCTGGCTGCACATGGGCGCCTTCGGGCCGGTGCGCGTCGTCACGAAGAACGACACGCACACGCCTCCCGCGCCGTATCGCATGGTCGACAACGCCTATAGCCTGCTCGATGCCTCGGACCTCGTCTTCATCGACGCGCCGGGTACGGGCTTCAGCCGCGTCGAGGGCAAGGGCAAGGACAAGGCGTTCTATGGCGTCGACCCGGATGCGCATGCGTTCGCCTCCTTCATCACCCAGTTCCTGACGAAGTACGGCCGCTGGAACTCGCCGAAATATCTGCTCGGCGAGAGCTACGGCACGCCCCGCTCCGCCGTCCTCATCAACGATCTGGAGCAGAACGACGACGTCGACTTCAACGGCGTCATGCTGCTCTCCCAGATCCTCAACTTCGACCTGAGCGCGGACGAGCCGGAGTTGAACCCCGGCGTCGACGTGCCCTACGAGGTGGAGCTGCCGAGCTTCGCCGCCACCGCCTGGTACCACCACAAGCTCCCCTCGCAGCCCGCGGATCTCGAGAGTTTCCTCACCCAGGTCGAGCAGTTCGCCACGGGCGAGTACGGCGCGGCCCTGGCGCAGGGCTCGAGCCTGCCGAAAGCACAGTTCGATGCAATCGCCGCGAAGCTGCACGAGTACACCGGCCTGCCGATCTCCTACATCGAGAAAGCGGACCTTCGGGTGAGCGGCCTCGAGTTCGAGCACGAATTGCTCAACAGCTCGGGCATGACCACCGGCCGGCTCGATACGCGCTTCTCCGGTCCCTCCATGGATCCGCTCAGCCGGGAGGCGCAATACGATCCGCAGTCGGCCGCCATCAGCTCGGCGTACGTCTCGGCCTTCAATGACTACGTGCGCAGCGACCTACACTACACGGCGGACGAGGCCTATCTTCCCGAGATCAACATTCCCAGCTGGAACTTCTGGCATCAGCCGCCGGGAACCTCCTCACCGCAGCAGATCACGACCAACGTGATGCCGGACCTGGCCGCGGCCATGAAGTACGACCCGCTGCTCAAGATCTGCCTGAACGGCGGCTACTTCGACCTGGCGACGCCCTTCTACGAAGGGATCTACGAGATGCACCACCTGCAGATCCCCGGGAAGCTGCAGGCGAACATCCAGTATCACTACTACCCGTCGGGCCACATGATCTACGCCAACCAGACCGCGCTGCAGCAGCTGCACGACAACCTGGCGGCGTTCATCCGCAAGACGGACAATCAATAGACGGTGTGCGCCGGCGGCGCCGGGCGAAAGCCCGGCTGGCCCGGGCGCTCGACTCCAGGCACAGCGCGGTATATCGCGAACGCGGTGCGCCTCCAGAAGGGCATTCGGCAATGGACTGGGTGCGCCGGGCAGGGACTGCTGCGGGTCCCGCCGAGCGCCGCTCAATGCACAAATTTCGCAACCGCAAATGCCAGGCCGGCGACGGCAATGGTGGTGCCCACCATCCATTGGATAATCGAGACCTTGGCGTCACTGACGTCCGCCTTGCTGGCCATGTGGGGCAACTGGGCCGCGATGCCCCCGACCTGGGTCGCCAAGGCCCCAACCTCCACCTTGCTAGCCATATTAGGCAACTGCGCGGCGATAGCCCCGATCTGTGTCGCCAAGGCCTCAACCTCTACCTTGGTGGCCATGTGAGGCAACTGGGCGGCGATGCCCCCGACCTGGGTCGCCAAGGACTCAACCTCTACCTTGGTGGCCATGTGAGGCAACCGGGCGGCGATGTCCCCGACCTGGGTCGCCAAGGTCCCGACCCCCGCCTTGGTCGCCGACACATCGTTCTCGATGACACCCAATCGCCTCGACACATCGTCCATATCACCTCCACCCGACCCCGCACCCAGACCGCCTGCTGTAGCCCGAGAGCACCCGATATCGAATTCGTACTCCATCACGCGACTCACGTATCTCTCCCCACGGATTTCCAGCCGCGAGCAACAACTGCCGACAAATACTCCGATGGCCCCCATTCAGGCTCTCGGGCATGATCCTCGGCGCGTTGCGGCATTGCAACGGGGAAATTGAAATTTTTACGCGTGTGACGCGTCAACTACTCGACGTGTGTTGATGCGTTTGACAAGGATGCTCTGCACCACCCCGGTCTACTCGCCACGGGGATGGCGGCGGGGCCACATGACCTACCGGACGGGTGAACCAATGATCGCTTGCGTACGATCCCGCGCAGGCTCCTGCCATCCGCCTCCGAGCGCGGCGTAAAGATGCACCGCTGCCTGCAAGCGCGCGAGCCTCGCCTGCGCGAGCGCGTCTCTCGCGCCGAAGAGGGTCTGCTGCGCCTGCAGCACGTTGATGAGATCGGCCACCCCTTCGCGATATTGGAGCCGCGAGATGTGGAAGGCCTCGCGCGCCGCGCTCACCTCCTCGGTCAGGTGGCGTTCCTCGCGCGCATAGTTGCGGACCTGCCCGAGCGCGCTCTCGACGTCCGCGTAGGCGTTCAGGACAGCGTTCTGATAACTCGCGACGAGCTCCTGTTGCGTCGCATCAGCGAGGTCCTTCTGCCCGACCAGCTTCCCGCCGTCGAATATCGTCTGCACGAGCTGAGCGCCGGCGTCCCAGAGAAAGCTCGGCCCGTGAAGCAGCGCGGCGGTCGCGGCGCTGCTAAAGCCGGCACTGCCGCTCAGGGCGAACTGGGGCAGGAACGCCGCGCGCGCCGCCTGCAGGTTGGCATGGGCGGCCGCTAGATTCGCCTCCGCTTCGGTGACGTCGGGCCGGCGCAGGAGGAGCCGTGACGGCAGGCCCGGCGCGACCTGCGGCAGGCGGACCGCCGCCGCATGCATCGAGGCCGGTCGGGATGTAGAATGCGTGAGCTGCGTCATGGCAGCTCACCGAATGGCACGCCCCGCGGTCGATGAAGAAGTCTCTCGCTCATCTCCTGCTCGCTTGCGGACTCGTGACCGCGCTCTCGTTCCTGGGCGCATCCTCCGCCCTCGCCTACCACCACTACGACCGCGGCGGAATCGGCCGGGCCGAGGGCCGCTACGGTGTCGTGTTCAGCCTGGACGAGGCGCGCCCCAACCCGCGCCTCACCCCCGGGGCGCTCAATCCGGCCGTCGATGAGGCCAACATCGGCGAGACCATCTGCGTCCGCGGCTATTCGAGATCCATCCGTCCGCGCGAGGAATACACCGAGCGGCTGAAGCGCCTGGGTATCCGCCGCTACGGGTACCACGACCGGCGGCTGCGCGATTACGAGGAAGATCACCTCGTCAGTCTCGAGCTCGGCGGCTCGCCCACGAGTCCGCGCAACCTCTGGCCCGAGCCGCACCACGTCGTCGGCGGCTGGGGCTCTTACACCAAGGACCGTCTCGAGGACCGGCTGCACCGGCTGGTCTGCCGCGGCCGCGTGCCGCTCGCGCGGGCGCAGCGCGCGATCGCAAGCGATTGGATCTCGGCATACAAGCATTACATCGAAACGGACCCCCACCCCCGCCGGCGCCATCGGCGCATCTACTGACACGTGATCTCCCGGATCTCATGGAGCCTCAATCAACATGAATAACAGCGGTATCTCCTCCCTGCCCAATGCCAGGGCCCTGCGCCCCCTGCTGCTCATCGGCATCATCGTCGTGATCGCCCTCTTCGCGGCGGGCGGCGCGTTCGTGCAGATCGGCCCGGGTCAGCGCGGGGTGCTCATGACCTTCGGCGCCGTGCACCAAGGGGTCCTCGATCCGGGGCTGCACTTCAAGCTGCCCTTCGTGCAGTCCGTCGCCAAGATGGACGTGCAGGTGCAGAATTCCCAGGAGGTGGAGACGGCCGCGAGCCTCGACCTGCAGGACGTGTCGAGCACGGTGGCCACCAACTGGCACATCCTGCCGGCCGATGCGGAGTGGGTGTACCAGCACATCGGCACCGAGTCCGACCTGATCGGGAAGATCATCCGCCCGGCGATCAGCAACTCGGTGAAGGCGGTGACCGCGCACTACAACGCCAAGGACCTCATCATCGACCGCGACCAGGTGCGGGACCAGATCCAGACGCAGATCACCTTGGAGCTCAAGCCCTACCGCGTCGTCATCGATTCGGTCAACATCACGGACTTCCACTTCAGCCGTCAGTTCGCGGCCGCCATCGAGCGCAAGCAGATCGCCCAGCAGCGGGCGCTGCAGGCTCGCTACGAGCTGCAGCAGGCGAAGGTCCTCGCCCAGCAGCGCATCGTCGAGGCCCAGGCGCAATCGCAGGCGCAAAAGCTCCTGCAGCAGACCCTGACGCCGGAGATCATCCAGCAGCAGGCCATCGCCAAGTGGGACGGACGCCTGCCGAGCGTGATCGGGGGCAAGGGCGTATTGCCCATGATCGGTAACGTCGACACCCGGACCGCGGGCGGAAAATGAGCAGGCATCCCGGCCTCGAAGGCGCGATCAGGTTACCGTGCGCACCACTCCTCGCGGCCACGAAGGGAAATGGTCCGGACGGAATTTGAGACATCACGCGGCTCTCGGCGTCGTTGCCGTAGTCGGGTTTGCGTCCGCCAGCGCGCTCAGGTGCGCAAGCGCAGCGCACCCGCGAGCCTTGCGAGGTCCCGACCGAAAGTCCCGTTATGGCCACGCCCCGGACAGAGCCGCGCCGGGCAGTGACTGCAGTCAGCCGAGATCCGGCATTGACGAAGGCGATCTTGGAATTAAGCTTTTGTATTTTAAGCGAAAAACTTCGCCTTCGATTGGCGCCCCCGGCCGGAGTTGAACCGACGACCTACCGCTTAGGAGGCGGTCGCTCTATCCACTGAGCTACGGGGGCGCCGCGGCGCGCAGTCTACAGGAGTATGCTGGCTGAGACAGCGGCTACCGGGAGTCGTCGATGACCACATCCCTCAGCCTCGGGAAGCGCAGCTTCCTTCACGTCGACGTGCGCAGCGTTGCGGCGCTGCAGTCCATCGTATGGCTGCGGCGCGGGTGGGACGACCTCCGCCACATGGAGCGCGCGAGCCTCGCGCACGGCGTGATCATCTGTGTCTTCGGCGCGGTGCTCCTCATGCTGGGCAGCACTCATCCTTATCTCATCGCGGCCGCGGTGACCGGCTACCTGCTGGTCGGCCCCATCATGACCACGGGCCTGTGCGAGCTGTCCCGGCGGCGTGCCGCACGCCTGCCGCGCGGGTTCGACGAGTCATTGGATGCCGCGGCGCGCAATCCCGACGCGCTGATGCATTTCGGCGGCATGCTGGCGCTGCTATCGGTCGCCTGGTTCATCGCCTCTACGGTGCTGCTGCAATCGACACTGCACCTTCACGTGCCGAGCCTCGCGGTCGCCCTCTGGGGCGGCGCCGGCGATTTCGCCAGCACGCGGGAAGTGATCGCCTACTTCTCATCCGGCGCCATTTTCGCGATCGTGGTCTTCGTGCTGTCGGTCGTCGCCGTGCCGCTCATCATCGACCGCCATGCGACCGCCTCCGAGGCGATGTGGGCCAGCGTGAAGGCGTGCCTGCACAATGTTCCGGCGATGCTGCTGTGGGCGGTGCTCATCGTGGGCCTCACGGCGCTCGGCTTCGCGACCCTCCTTATCGGCATGATCGTGGTCGCGCCGCTTCTCGGGCATGCGACCTGGCATGCCTATCGGGACCTGGTGGCTTGAGCGAGCCGCCGCTCGAGACACTCGAGGTCGAAACGGCCGCGTGTCCCGGCGCATCCGTCATCTGGCTGCACGGAGTCGGCGGCGCTGCGCACCAGCTCGAGAAAGGCCGCGAGAAACACGAAGCCTTCCGCCGCGGATGCGAAGCCGAGCGGCTGATTGGCCGCGGCGTTGACCGCGGTCGGCAGATGCGTCCCGGCCATCAGCAGCAGAAACACTCCGCGCAGGGCGTCGAGCTCGTTGCGTCGTACCATCACCGGGTGACTATCGCGACAGCCCACTGTTCCGGTCAATCGGTATCAACCGCAGCCGCAGCCTGAGCGGTACCGCTGCGGCGGGCGCGGCTTCGCGCCGCACCGGGACTGGGCGGCGGCACGCGTCCTGCTGCGGGACAGGCAAAGATCTGCGACGCCGGCAACCCGGCGTCATCGCTGGGGAACCTACCCGCATGTATGTGAATGGCATCGGCACCGCGGCTCCGCCCGCGCGCTACACCAAGCTGGATTGCTGGGAGGCCTTCCGGCGCTCAGAGTGGTTCGAGCGCCTGCATGAGCGCACCCGCGCGCTCGCACGAGCGGTACTCCTCAGCGAGAACGGCATGGAGGCGCGGCGGCTCGCGGTGGACTCGCTCGCGGATGCGTTCCGCATCGATCCGGACACGCTGCAGCGGCGCTTCCTCGACACCGCCCCGCGGCTCGCCGCCCGGGCAGGCGCCTCCGCCCTGGACAGCGCCGGGCTCGGCCCTGACGACATCGACGCCATCGTCGTCAGCACCTGCACCGGTTATCTCTGTCCGGGACTGTCGGGCTACGTCATCGAGCGGCTGGGCCTGAAGGCTCGAACGGCGGCATTCGACCTCGTCGGCCAGGGCTGCGCGGCCGCGCTGCCCAACCTGCGCCTCGGCCGCGCGCTCCTCGCCTCGGACGAGGGCTGCCGCAACGTGCTGTCGATCTGTGTCGAGGTGTCGAGCGCGGCGATGTACCTCGACGACGACCCCGGAGTCATGGTGAGCGCGTGCCTGTTCGGTGACGGAGCGGGCGCGGCGGTCCTGTCGGCGTCCCCGGCAGCGGGGCGGCGCCGCATCCTCTGGCGGGACAGCGAGTCGCTCATCGACCCGGCGCGCCGCGAGGCGCTGATGTTCGAGCAACGCGGCGGCATGCTGCGCAACGTCCTCACCCGTCCCGTGCCCGCCCTGGCGGCGGAGTACGTCGGGCAGGTGCTGCGGACGTTGCTCGGGCGCACGGAGGTCGACGTCTCGCAGATCAGCGCCTGGATCATGCACGCCGGCGGGCGGGACGTGCTGCGCGCGATCGAGGAGCGGCTCGCGCTGCGCCCGCAGGACTTGCGCTACAGCGCCGCGGTGTTGCGGGAATACGGCAATCTCTCGAGTGCGTTCGTCTACTTCGTGCTGCAGGCCGCCCTGGCGGGAGGGGCGGCGGGAGGATGGTGGTGGCTGGGAACGTTTGGCGCGGGCTTCAGCTGTCATGGCGCGCTGCTGAAAGTGGACTGACCGCTCCGCGGCGGACCGTCCGTCCCGAAATACTCGACCGGCTGCCGGAGGCGGACGCGCGCGCGATCCGCTCCCGGCGCGATCTGCAGCGCGTCAACCGCGTGATGGGCAACTGCGGGATTCTAAGTCGGGCTGTCCGTCGTGCCTTGGCGTCATCTGCACACGATGGCCACGTACGCCTACTCGAGCTTGGAGCCGGCGATGGCAGCTTGGCGTTGCGCATCGCCACGCGTCTGGCGAAGTCCTGGCCGTCAGCCGAGCTGACGCTGCTCGACCGGCAAGCGCTGATCCCGGCGGCAACGGGTACCGCTTTTGCTCATCTGGGCTGGACCCTGCGCCCGCTCACCGTGGATGTATTCGAATGGGCTCGAGCCCCAACGCAACGACAGCCCGCGTGCCGCTGGGATGTGATCCTGGCCAACCTCTTCCTCCATCACTTCGAAGGGGAAGCCCTGCGGGAGCTGTTGTCGGCCGTCGCGCAGCGATGCGATGCCTTCATCGCGTGCGAGCCGCGGCGCAGCCTGCCTGCGCTCGCCGGCAGCCGGCTGCTGCCTGCGCTCGCCGTGAGCCGCGACACGCTCCACGATGCCATCGTCAGCGTCCGGGCCGGCTTTCGCGGCGACGAGCTGTCGCGCCTCTGGCCCGCGCGCGCGGACGGTTGGAAAGTGCAGGAGCGCTCCGCCGGCCTCTTCAGCCATCTCTTTCTCGCCGCGCGCGGCGCCGCCCGCTGATGGCGACTTCGTACGATGCGATCGTGATCGGCGCCGGCCCGGCCGGCTCGAGTGCCGCCATTCTGCTCGCGCGCGCCGGCCGCTCGGTGGCGCTGCTCGAGGCGCACCCCTTCCCGCGCCGCAAGGTGTGCGGCGAGTGCATCGCGGCAAGCAATCTGACGCTCCTCGACACCCTGGGTGTGGGCACCGCGCTGCGCCGGCGGGCCGGACCGGAGCTGCGGCGGGTGGCGCTATGGTGCGGCGAAGCCAGCATCCGCGCCGCCCTGCCCGCCGGCGCCGATGCCGGCTCGCCCTGGGGCCGCGCCCTGGGGAGGGAGCACCTGGACCTGTTGCTGCTCGAGCAGGCGCGGGCGGCGGGAGCCACCGTGCTGCAGCCCTGCCGGGCGCTCGCGGTTCGCGAAGCATCGCGCGGCGCCGGTTGCGATGTCGAAGCCGCCGGCGGCTGCGCGGCACTCACGCTGCGCGCGCCGGTGGTCATCCGGGCACACGGCTCCTGGCAGCGCCCGCCTGCGGACGGCGCGGCGTGCAGGCGCGGGCGCCAGGCTTCGGACCTGTTGGGATTCAAGGCGAGCTTTCGCGACACCGCGCTGGAGCCGGGGCTGCTGCCGGTGTTGGGCTTCGCCGGCGGCTACGGCGGCATGGTCCTCGCGGGCGATGGCCTTGCCACCCTCGCCTGCTGCATCCGGCGCGACCGGCTCGCCGCCTGCCGGCGCGGCGGCGCCGGGGTCGCCGGAGCCGGCGAGACGGTGGAGGCGCTGCTGCGGCGCGAGTGCCGTGGGGTGAGAGAGGCGCTGGCGGGCGCCTCCCGGGTCGGGCCCTGGCTGGCCGCGGGCCCGATCCGACCCGGTGTGCGTCTGGGCGCTGCTCGAGGCAGCGTCTTCCTCGTCGGCAACGCCGCGGGCGAGGTCCATCCGATCATCGGCGAAGGCATCAGCATGGCGCTGCAGTCGGCATGGCTGCTCTGCGAGGAGCTGGCCGGCTCGGCGGAGGCCTTTCACGGCGATCCGCGCGGAGAGAGGTGCCGGCGCCGGATTCGGGCCCGTTATGTCGCACGTTGGCGCGCGCACTTTTCCCGACGCATGCGCCTGGCGGCCTGCTTCGCGCACGCGGCGATGCGTCCCGGGATCGCCGCCGCGCTCCTTGCGCTGCTGGGCCGGGCGCCGGCGCTCCTTGGCGCCGCGGCACGGTTGAGCGGCAAGACCCGCTCCGCCGTAAGGCCCGCAACCGATGCCCCCGCCGGCCCCGCCCAGAGGTCCCCATCATGACCACTCTCGAGCGTCTGTCACGAATCCTGGCGCAGCGATACAAGCTCGACCCGGCCCGGCTCACGCCCGGGCAGCCGCTCGAGGAGCTCGGTATCGACTCCCTCGGCATGGTCGAGATGCTCTTCTTCATCGAGGAGGAGTTCGCGGTACATCTGCCCTCCGAGGGGATCGCCTTGGGCACGCTCGGCGAGGCCGCGAGCCACATCGATGGGCTGATCGCCGCGCAGAAGCCCGCGCCGCGGGCCGCCGCCGAGCCGTCAGGCCGCCCGCAGCCCGCCGCCACCACGGACCCCGGCGCATGAGGCGCATCGCCGTCACGGGAATCGGCCTCATCTCACCGCTCGGCAACAGCGGCGCGGAAGCGCTCGCCAACGCGGCAGCGGGCCGCTCCGCCGTACGCCGCATCGAGACGCCCTGGGCGCAGCGGCTGGCCGCGCCGCTTGCGGCCTGCGTCCGGTTCGCGGCCGAAGAGCACTTCCCGATGCCGCGGCTTCGCATGTTGGATCGCGTCAGTCAGCTCGCCGTGGTGGCGGCGAGGCAGGCGATCGGCGAGGCGCGGCTCGATCTGCCCGCCGCCGACCGCAGGCGCGTCGGCGTCTTCATCGGCACCGGCATGGGGGGCGCCCTCGCCACCGACGACGGCTACCTCTCGCTCTATCGCGACGGCTGCGAGCGCATGAAGCCGTTCTCCATCCTGACGGGCATGACCAACGCGCCGGCCGCCTGGATCGGCATCGAGCACGACTTGAGCGGCCCGAATCTCACCTACTCGACGGCCTGCTCCTCCGCCGGGGTCGCGATCGGCGAGGCCTGGCTGCGGCTGCGCCGCGGGGAAATCGATCTCGCCATCGCGGGCGGATCGGAGGCTCCCCTCTCGTACGGGGCGATGAAGGCCTGGGAGGCGCTGCATACCCTGGCGAGCGAGGACCCGCGCGACCCGTCCGCCTCGTGCAAGCCCTTCTCGGCGAACCGCAGCGGCCTGGTGTTGGGAGAAGGCGCGGCCATCCTCGTGCTCGAGGATGGGGAGCGGGCGGCGGCGCGCGGCGCGCCCGTCCTCGGCGAGCTGCTCGGCTACGGGCTCGCCACCGACTCGTGTCACATCACCCGGCCCACCGTCGCGGGCCAGGCGGCCGCCATGCGCTCGGCACTCGACTCGGGAGAGATCCCCGCGCAGGCCATCGACAGCATCAACGCCCACGGTACCGGCACCCAGGCCAACGACTCGGTCGAGACGGCGGCGATCAAGGAAGTCTTCGGCGAGCGCGCCCGCCGGATCCCGGTGAGCGCCACCAAGGCGGTCCACGGCCACCTCCTCGGCGCGAGCGGCGCCCTCGAGCTCTCACTCGCGCTGCTCGCATTGCGCCAGGGCACGCTCCTGCCGACGATGCACCTCGAGCTGCCGGCCGCGGACTGCGACCTCGACTACGTGCCCAATTGCGCGCGGCGCGACCCCGGCGCGCGCACGGTCATGTCGAGCTCGTTCGCCTTCGGGGGGACGAACGCGGTGCTGGTCGCCTCAGCGGGACTCGCCTAGGGGCACGCCGCAACGGGCGAGCACGGAGCGCAGATCCCGCAGCGCGGGGAACACCTCGTTGTTCCAGTCGGCGCCCTGCGCATCGTGCGCCCGCTGCTCGTACTCCACGATGTCCTTGTCCTCGCGGAAAATCCTCTCCGTGAACCAGACGACCAGCGGCCAGGCGAGGTGGATGATGCCCGGGATCGGCGGCTTCTTCACCGAGAGATAGCCGAAGGTGCGGTTGGTGCGATGCCCGGCATCGAGCGGCGTGTAGCAGAGCCAGACATCCAACACGGGGTCCTGCGTCTCCCGGATGTCGCGCCCGACCCAGACCTTCAGGCTCTGCGAGGGATAATCCGTGCGGATGCGCATGTGGTCGCGGAAGTCCTTGCGCTCATCGCCGCGCGGGCGCATGAGATCGACGATGACCCGCTCCCCCATGCTGGATTTGCCTTCCGTGCGGCTGAAGCTGTACTCGACCTCCGCCCAGTGCTCGCCGTGGCGCCTGCCAAGACAGCTCGCGCGGATCGAGCCCATCTGCTTCCGGTGCATGAACTGGTGGTTCATGTCGAAGAGATTCTCGTGCATGAACGTGTAGTGGCAGGCCACTTCACGATTGAGCTTGCGGGTCTTGTAGTCGCCGCGCTGCGAGGCGCCGAGCGCGGCGGGCAGGCGCGCCTCCGCCAGGGCGGGATCGCCGGGAAAGATGAAGATGAGGCCGTCGACTTCCCGCGCGGGATAGGTGCGAACGCCGTTCGGGATGCGCTCCTTGCCAAGGTACGGCACGTCGACGCACTTGCCGGTGCAGTCGTACGCCCAGCCGTGATAGTGGCACTTGAGACGGTCACCCTGCACCACGCCAAGATGCAGAGGCACCTGGCGGTGCGCGCAGCGATCCTCGAGGGCGACCACCTTGCCGCTCATGCCGCGATAGAGCGCAATGGGCTCGCCGGCGAACCGCCGCCCGAGTATCCGGCCCGGCTTGAGCTCATCGGACCAGGCGAGCGGATACCAGTAATCGGGATTCGCGGCGGTGCGCCGCAGGTCGACGGCGGCCGGTGCGGCTCCAGGCAGTGTGGCGGTCAGAATCGAATGGTCGTCGGGCATCGGCCGCGGCCCCCGGATCTTATAGTCGAAGCTCGCAAGATTACCCTCATCCGGGGGATGCCGGGGAGCGCATTTGCGTGATGGGCTCGATGAGACCGGCATCGTTCGGCGCGCGGGCGGCGTAGAGGCGGCGGCTCACCTGCCACGCGACCATGGTGTCGCTCGGGTACGGCGCCAGAGACGCTTTCGCCTCCTGCGGGCCGCCCCGAAGCCACGCCTCGTGGTGCGCCTCGCGCAGCAGCGCCGGCATCCGCTGCTTCTCGTTGTGGATCTCGGCCATGAGGCTGTTCGGCGGCACGGTGATCAGAGCGCACGAGAGGACCTCGCTCCCGTCCGCCTGCCTCCTGCGGTCCCAGATCCCGGCGACACCGAAGACCGGACGGTCGGCGAGATGCACGTAGAACGGCTCCTTGCGCCCGTCCTCGAACAGGTGCGGCTCGTAGAATCCGGCCATCACCAGGATGCAGCGCTGGCCGCGCTCCCACGGCTGGCGCCACGCGTACCAGGTCTCGAGCTTCTCGACCGTGGCGTTGATGAGTGGAAACCGGCTCTCACCGGCATGGGGCAGGAGTCCCCAGCGCATCATGCGGCCGGTGATCGCCCCATCGACGCCGACGACGACGGGCACCGGGCTCGTCGGCAGGACGCGCCAGCTCGGCTCGAAGCGCCACACGGGCTCGAGCACGCGCCAGTAGCGCTCGGCGGCGGCCTGCGAGGGAGTCTGGTAACGGGCGCACATGCAGCGCCCCGATTATAGCGGCTGGCGGGCGCGGCCGATCGCAGATCCGGATAGCGCCGCAGCAGGCCGCGAGTGACGCCGCTCGTCCAGCCGAACCCGTCCTGCACCGGATACTCGCCGCCGCCGGGGAGCTCCCGCTCGACGTTGTACTTCTCGATCATCATGCCGGTGTTGGCGTACACGCGCCGCACGGTGGCGACCCAGCGGCAGGCGATGTCGCCGGCGAGTCTCCGCACCGCGATCCACTGCAGAGGCGCCCAGCCGTTCGGCGCATCCCATTGCCGGCCCATATCGATCGTCGTGGTGACGATCCCTCCGGGCACGAGCAAGCGCGCCTTCACAACGGCGGCGACCCGGGCCGCCTGTTGGCGCGTGGCGAGTCCCGCGAAGAGCGGATAGAGCGTCGCGGCGCTGAGCTCGTCCCGCGGCTCTACCGGATGCCGCGGCGGGTGCCTGCCGGCCCCGATGGGGGCGCGAAACGGCCGCCGATCGACCGCGGGAAAGGGGCGGTAATCCCAACTGCCCGGCGTGATCGTATCGGCGACGAAGGTTTGGAACGCGTGACGTTGACGACGATGGGCGTCGTGACGGCGGCTCCGGCAGCCTGCGCGCGGGCCTGGGCGTCGGGCTCGACGGCTGCTGTTGTTGGAGTTGACCGCAAGGCCCTCTCTCCCCGATCCATTCCACGGCAACGTCGCATCGCGAGTATGGCGCTCGAGCTTGCGCCAGCGTATGCTTCGCGCGGTGGCGCCGGCCGCCGGCCACGCTCGCGCGTGCGCCTGCCCCGCCGGCGCGGCACTATCCGATCGAGTGGCCGTCACCTGCACGACGTCGCGGCCCGAGGGCCCGCGGGTGACTCAGAAAAATCGCGCCATCGATCTCCCCGTCAGACTCCTGCACGGACATCCGCGGCTCTGGATCGCCCTCGCCCTCGGCGTGGCGGGCTTCTTTCTGCTGCCCGCGGGGCTGTCGCTCATCGCCCGTGTGCTGATCGGCTGGGATTTCGGCGTGCTGCTCTTCCTGGTGCTGATCTACCTGTGGATGAAGGGGCTCACGGCGGAGCAGATCTGCTCGCACTACGCGGAGGAGGATCCCACGGGTCCCATCATCCTGGTTGCCGTCACCGGCGCCGCGCTCCTCAGCCTGCTCGCCATCGTGGAGCCTCTCGCGACGCTGCATCACGCCGCGCCGGCGCAACGCGCCTGGCACTTCGCGCTCGCGGTCGTGACCCTGATCGAAGCCTGGGTGCTGGTGCCGACCATGTTCACGATGCACTATGCGGACATGTTCTACAGCGCTCCGCCGATGGACCGGCCACTCGCCTTTCCGCGCACGGAGATGCCGGCGTTCTGGGACTTCGCCTACTTCTCCTTCACCATCGCCGCGGCCTGCCAGACCGCCGATGTCTCCACCACCCGGACCTCCATCCGCCGCGTGGTCATCGTGCACGAGATCATTTCCTTCGCCTTCAACGTCGCCATCCTCGGATTCGCGATCAATATCACCGCCGGGCTCATGGCCACCTAGATCCGCGACCGCCGATCACCGCCGGCACGGGCCGTGGCCGATGTCGACCTTCTCTGCGCAGGCGGTGAGCTCGGCAGGCTGATTCGCGAGCATGACCGGTCGCGCACGCCCCTCCGGCCGCTCGCGGGCTGGCCCCGGAGCCTGAAGACGGCCAGCGCGATCCTCCTCGCCTCGCCGCTGCCGATCGTGCCCCTCTCGGGCCCCGGGGGCATCATGATCTACAACGATGCGTACGAGGACCGCCAGAGAACCCGGGAGGCCGGCTTCGACGAACACCGGGTCAGGCCCGTCGACCTCGCGGCGCTCACCCGCGCCCTGGGTCCGTCGCGCTAGAATCATCGGATGCGCAGCCTGATCGCCCGAGCCGGTACCGCCCTTCTGCTCGCCACCCTGCTCGCCGGATGCAGCAAGCTCGGTCTCGGTGGCAAAGCGGCACGCCCGCAGCTGCCGACGCCGCGACAGCTCAAATACATCCGCTACATGTCGCAGTCGCCCGGAGCTGACGGGCGCAAGGTCTACGATCATCTCTCCCAGGCCAGAACCTGCTACGACCTCGAGGTTGCGATGCGCTGGGACCGCCCCCCCAATGTGACGGGCGGCCCCTTCAACGACAGCATGCATTACGTCGCCTCGCGCATGCCCGCGGGGCTGGCGATGAATTCCGAGGTCTTCATCTCCGGCGTGATCGAGCAGGGACGACCGTTGTCTTCCGGCGGGTCCGTCTGGGCGGTGAAACTGAAGGACGGCAGCGAAATCCAGGCGGTCGAGACGGCGCAGTACAGCGAGAAGCAGGAAGAGGCGCAGCAGAACGGCGGTAAACCGAGCATGGTCCACCCCTACACGCCCGGACGGAAGCTCTGCGGCTACGGCTTCTACCAGGGCAACAAGGGCCTCGCGCTCGACGGGCATACGCACGTGCCGCTGGTCTCGATCCTCTTCGCCATGGACCGGCCGGACTGAGCGCGGCCGCGCGCCGCCCGGCTTCTAATGCACGCTGCGCTGCTGCCGCTGGGCCTTCGCGGCGAGGCCGAAGCGCGGCTCGGGCGCAAGGGACTCCCCGCTCAGCAGTTGCGCCGCGTACCGGCCCACGGCGGGACCGTGCTTGAAGCCGTGTCCGGAGCCGCCGCCCACCAGCCACACGTTGCGCCATCGCGGATGGCGATCGATGAGGAAGTCGCCGCTCGAGGTGTTCTCGTACTGACAGACCCGCGACTCGTCGAGAGGCTGGCGTGCGAGCCCGGGGAAGCGCCGCGCCAGATACTCGCGCACCCGCGCGAGGCCCTCCGCCGAGGGCAGCCGGTCGTCCCCATCCGGATCCATCGGCGGCCCGTGCGCGTCGTGCGCGATCTTCACCCCGCGGCCTTCGAGATCGGGAAAGCCGTAGAGCATGTCTCCCTGATTGAAGTCCACCCAGCCCGGCATGGCGCCGGCCTGAAAGCGCGCATCGCCCGCCGGCGCGGCGAAGAAGAAGACTTCCTGCCGCGTGACGAAGAGGCGTGAGCCGAGGACCTCGGGAAAGAGCTTCGCCAGCCAGGGTCCGCAGGCAAAGACGTAGTGCGAAGCGGTCAGGCGCTCGCCTCCTGCGAGCACGAGCTCCGCCAGCGAGTCGTCTCCTGCCGGCGCCGCGGTATCCGGCGCCGCGGCCTGCGCGAGCCGGTAGTCGCCGCCCTCGGCCGTGAAGCGCTGCACCAGCGTCTGTACCGCCCGGCGCGCCATCAGCGCGCCGAAATCGGGCTCGAGCAGCCCGAGCTCGATTCCGTCCCAGAGGAACTGCGGGAAGCGCTGCGCGAGCCCGGCGCGATCGAGCGTCTCGATGGGAAGGCCCAACCTGCGATGGACCTCGAGCGTGCCGGCCGCGTACGGCTCCATCCTCCCGAAGAAAAAGAGCACCCCGAGCCGGTGGAAAACGGGCAGGTCCGCGCTCTCGGAGAGCCATTTCCAGTCCGCAAGCGACTCCCACGCCATCCGCGTATAGAGCTCGTCGGACCCGTAGGCGGTGCGTGTCAGGCGCGATTCACCGCCCGAGGAGGCGCACGCATTGGCAGGCCCGCGCGCATCGAGCAGCAGGACACGATGGCCCTTGCGCAACAGATGCCACGCCGTCCACGCGCCGAAAACACCGGCGCCGACCACGACCGCGTCCCAGCGATCGCCGGGCGCACGCAGCCGCTGCGCGGCGCTCGCGTGCGGCATCGAGGGCTTCACGCCCTCAGTAACCCGCCGCGAGGCCGACGGGCCGCCGGCGGTCGTTCGCGCCCTCCAGCAGGTGGGTCTTCGGATCGACGACGATCGCCTCGTCCGCGCCCCACGACTGCACCACCTTGAAGCGATAGCCCATCGCCTCGAGGCGCTTGCGCACCGCCGGCGTCAGCAGTCCCGGCTCCACGAAGACCTTGTCCGGGTACCACTGCTCGTGCACCCGCGGCGCGTTCACCGCCTGCTGCACGTTCATGCCGAAATCGGCGACGTTGAGAAAGCTCTCGAGCGTGGTCGAGATGATGGTGGAGCCGCCCGGGCTGCCCGTCACCATGTAGAGCTGCTTGCCCCGCAGCACGATGGTGGGCGCCATGGAGCTCAGCGGTCGCTTGCCCGGCTCGATCTGGTTGACCGTGCCCTGCACCAGCCCGAACCCGTTGGGCACGCCCGGCTTCGAGGTGAAGTCGTCCATCTCGTCGTTGAGGAAGAAGCCCGTGTTGCCCGCGATGTAGTCGCCGCCGAAGAGGAAATTGATCGTGTAGGTGACCGCCACCGCATTGCCGTGCGCATCCACGATCGAGAAGTGCGTGGTGTCGGTGCCTTCCTGAGTGCCGAGATTCCCCTTGATCTGCGAGGACGGTGTCGCCGCGTCCGGGCGGATGGTGGCGCGCAGCGCGGCCGCATGCTTCGGGGAGATCAGCCTGGCGACCGGGTCGTGCACGAAGGCCGGGTCGCCGAGGTCGCTGTTGCGATCGGCAAATGCGCGCCGCTCGGCCTCGATCAGGTAGTGCAGCGCATCGACCGAGCCGTAGCCCCAGCGGGCGAGCGGATACGGCGCCAGAATCTGCAGGATCTCGCAGATCGTGGTGCCGCCGGAGCTCGGCGGCGGATCCGAGACG
>DAHUXV010000182.1 GCA_027306985.1 Gammaproteobacteria bacterium
CCGGCGGCCGCGCGGCGACCCGCGCAGCCTGCCGGTGCGGCATGCCGCTCGCTCCCCCCAACCCAAGTGAGGCACCCGACGATGACTGCTGGCCTGAGCCCCCTTGCCGCGAACACCCCCCGCGCGGGCAGCGCCGCCCACACCGCGTTCCTGCGGCTGCGGGAATACCTGAGCAGCCAGATCATCGGGCAGGCCGCGCTCGTCGAGCGGCTGCTGACCGCCCTGCTCGCCGACGGTCACCTGCTCGTCGAGGGTCCGCCGGGACTCGCCAAGACGCGCGCCGTGAAGGCGCTGGCGCATGCGCTCGAAGCCGA
Organism: Gammaproteobacteria bacterium; assembly: GCA_027306985.1. Classification (GTDB taxonomy): domain Bacteria; phylum Pseudomonadota; class Gammaproteobacteria; order Steroidobacterales; family Steroidobacteraceae; genus 13-2-20CM-66-19. The sequence continues at coordinate 315 of DAHUXV010000182.1, forward strand.
CTTCCAGCGCCTGCAGTTCACGCCCGACCTGCTGCCGGCCGACCTGACGGGCTCGGACATCTATCGGCCGGAGGAAGGTGTCTTCCGCTTCCAGCGCGGGCCGCTCTTCCACAACCTGATTCTGGCGGACGAGGTCAACCGGGCGCCGGCCAAAGTGCAATCCGCGCTGCTCGAGGCGATGGCCGAAGGCCAGATCAGCGTCGGGGCGGCGACCTATCCGCTGCCGCAGCTCTTCCTGGTGATGGCGACGCAGAACCCGATAGAGCAGGAGGGCACCTATCCGCTGCCCGAGGCGCAGCTCGACCGCTTCATGCTGCACACCCGCGTCGATTATCCCGACCGCGCCACGACCCTCGAGATCATGGCGCTCGCGCGGCGCGAGGCGATCGCCCGCCGTGAGCTGCCGCCGCCGGAGCAGCGCGTCTCGCAGGAGGCCGTGTTTGCGGCCCGCCGCGAAGTGCTCGGCATCACGCTGTCGGAGCCGGTCGCCGACTACATTGCGGCGCTCGTCGATGCGACGCGGCGGCCCGAGCCCTACAGCGCGCAGCTGCGCGAGTGGCTGCGCTGGGGCGCGAGCCCGCGCGCGGCGATCGCCATGGAGCGCGGCGCGCGGGCTCTGGCCTGGCTCGACGCGCGCGAGTTCGTCACGCCGGAGGACGTTCAGGCGATCGTCCCCGATGTGTTGCGTCACCGTCTGCTGCTCGACTACACGGCGCAGGCGCGCGGCGTGACGCCTCAGGCCTGCATCGAGGAGCTGTTGAGCCGGGTCCCCGCCCCATGATCGTTCCGGATCTCGAGGAGCTGCTGGCGCTGCGCGGCGCCGCGCACGGGCTGTCGCTGCTGCACGGCCGCCGGGCCGCGCGCGCGACGATGCTCGGCGCGCACTCGAGCGCGCAACGGGGCCGCGGCCTGGAATTTCAGGAAGTGCGCGCCTATGTGGCGGGCGATGATCCGCGCAACATCGACTGGCGGGTCACGGCCCGTCGCGGGCGGCCTCACACCAAGCTCTTTCGCGAGGAGCGGGAGCGACCCGTATGGCTGCTGGTCGACCTGCAGCCGGGGCTCTTCTTCGGCACGCGGCGCCAGCTGAAATCGGCGCTCGCGGTGCGGGCGGCGGCACTGCTCGCCTGGGTGACTTCGCTCGGCGGCGATCGCATCGGCGCCGTGATCGCACGCGGCGGCGCGGAGCCGCGCATCCTGCCGGCCCGCGCCCGGGAAGCGGCGGTGTTGCCGTTGCTCGATGCCCTGCTGCAGTCCCAACCGACGGCGCCGGGGCAACCCGCGCCGCTCGCACTGGAAGGGGCCTTGCGCGCGCTCGTGCCGCTCGCGCGCCCGGGCAGCCGGATCCTCGCCATCAGCGACTTCGCGGGCCTGCGGGAAGAGGCCGGCAGCCTCTGGACGACGCTCGCAGCACACAGCGACCTGCGGCTCTTCTGGGTGACCGACCCGCTGGAGGAAGAGGGCCTGCCGAACGGCCGCTTTCGCGCCGGCCTGCCGGGCCGGCTGCGCATCCTGGAGGGCGCGCGGGTGCGCGAGCGCTGGCATCAGGCGTGGCGGGAGCGCGAGGCGCGCGTCGCCGCTCTGTCGCAAAGCCACGCGGCCCCGGTCGTGAGGCTCGATACCCGCGAGCCGGTCGAGCACGTACTTCGGCCGCTGCTGCGGCCGCGGCAATCGGCGGCATGACACCGAACTGGCTCTCACAACTCGATCCCGCCCATGCGCCGCCGCCCCCGGGCTGGTGGCCGCCGGCGCCGGGCTGGTGGATCCTGGCCGCGCTGCTGCTCGCGGCGGCGGTCGCGGGCGTGCGTTGGTGGCGCGACCCGTACCGCCGCAGCCGGCGCGCGGCGCTGCGGGAGCTTCGGGCCATCCGCGCGGCCGAGTCCGATCTCGTCGCCAGCGCGCGCGCCATCGAGAGCCTGCTGCGCCGCTTCGCCATCGCGGCGTTCGGCAGCGCGAAGGTCGCCCGCCTGACGGGCGATGCCTGGCTCACCTTCGTCGCCGCCGAGGGCGGCGCGCCGCTCGCGGGACAGGCCGGACGATCGCTGCTCTCGACGGCGTTCGGCGGCGGCGCGAGCGACGACCGCGACCGCTGGCTCGCGGGCGCGGATGCCTTCGTTCGCCAGGCGCGCCGCAAGAATCGGGCATCGCGTCCGGAGAAGCGCTGATGTTTCATCTCGCGTGGCCGTGGATGGCACTCTTGCTGCCTCTGCCCTGGATCCTGCTCAGGATGCGCCGCACCGCGCAGCCGAGCGGCTCGGCCCTGTACCTGCCCTTCGCGGCATCCGTCACCGCTCCGGGCGCGGCCGCGACACTGTCGCGGGGGCTGCTGGCGCTGCTGGCCGCGGTCTGGGCGCTCCTCGTGCTGGCCGCGATGCGCCCCCAATGGCTCGGGCACCCGCTGCCGGTGCCCACGCAGGGCCGCCAGATCATGTTGGCGGTCGACTGCTCGGGCTCCATGGCCACGCAGGACATGGGGGGCGCGAGCCGGCTCGAGATCGTGCAGGTGGTCGCCGGACGCTTCATCGAGCGGCGGCGCGGCGATCAGGTCGGGTTGATTCTCTTCGGCACGCGCCCTTATCTGCAGGCGCCGCTCTCGACGGACCTCACCACGGTACGCCATTTCCTGAACCAGGCGGTGGTCGGCATCGCGGGCCCGCAGACCGCGATCGGCGATGCCATTGGACTTGCGATCAAGCAGCTGCGCCAGCGTGAGCACACCGGCGGCGGCGCCATGCGCCAGTCGGTGCTCATCCTGCTCACCGATGGCGGCAACGACGCCGGGGTCATGCCGCCGCTCGAGGCCGCGCACCTGGCGGCGCAGGTGGGCCTGCGCATCTTCACCATCGGCGTGGGGGCGGCCCCGCAGCAGTCGCTGTTCGGATTCACGAGCGGCAACACCGATCTCAACTCGAGCCTCCTGAAGAAGATCGCCCGCATCACGGGCGGTGAGTATTTCCGCGCCACCAGTCCGGAGGCGCTGGCAGCGATCTACCACAGGATCAACCGGCTGGAGCCGGCCGCGGGGCACAAGCAGTGGCTGCGGCCCGCGGCCGAATGGTTCACCTGGCCGCTGGCGCTCGCCTTGCTCCTCAGCGTACCCGCGGCCTGGCTGATGGCGGAGCG
>DAHUXV010000183.1 GCA_027306985.1 Gammaproteobacteria bacterium
TGGCCGAGTCCCATGGCAATGAGCCCGACGAGCAGGTGGGCCGCCTGGATCACCCAGTGGTCGGGACCGGGAAGCAGGCGCAACTGCATGGCGCCGAGCGCCGGCACGAGCAGACTCCAGAGGAGGACCACGGCGGCCAGCGGCCGGCTGCCGCGCGTGAGGAAGCCGACGCCGGCGAGCGCCCACAGGCAGAGGACGAAAAGGCCGCCGAGCATCATGTGAAGCTGCACCAGCGGGAGAGCGCGGCCCACCCAGAAGAAGATCCCGAGCACCACGAGCGCGATGCCGAACAGGCTGAGGAGCGAGCGCGCGGTCAGGACGATGTACTTCACTGCGGCCTCCCAGCGGACGGCGGCGGCCGGACCCCGGCCGCGTCATCGCCCACGGTTGCCATTATATAGGGAGTTGGCTGACCCGGGTGCGGCGGGGGTCAAGGGCAGCCGCCACCTGTTCGAGATCGTCTTCGTCGTGGTGATCATCTCGGTGGCGGCTCAGGCGCCGAGCCTGGGGACGGTTGCGCGGCTGCTGAAGCTTCACGGGGATCGGCCGGGCTGGCGCCACCCGTCGGGGCCGGCCCCCACTCATCGCCTGCGCCGGGTGCGCTCCCGAGGCGGGGCGCGGGGCGCGACGATCCGCTGCTCGAGCGCGAAAAGCGGATCGGTGTCGCAAGGCCCGGAATGCTCGCACGGCGGTACCCTTCGGCGGGGCAGTCGACGACCATTCCTCTTTCCCGGGTGTTGGGATCGGCCAGCGCCTCCGCGACGCTGTTGATCGGACCGGCGGGAACCCCGGCGGCCCCGAGCCGTGCGAGCGCGTCCGCGCGCCCCAACGCCGCCAGGATCGGCGCCAGCGCCTGCACCAGCTCCGGGCGGTGGCGGACCCGCGCGGCATTGCCGGCAAACCGCGGATCGTCCGCGAGGGATGCACACCCCAAGGCCTGGCACAGGCCGCGAAACTGCACGTCGTTGCCGACCGCGACCACGATGAATCCGTCCGCGGTGCGGAACTCCTGATAGGGAGCGATGTTGGGATGAGCATTGCCCATCCGCGCCGGCGCCATGTTGCCGATCAGGCAGTTCATGGCCTGGTTGGCCAGGATACCGACCGTGGAGTCGAGCAGCGCGACGTCCACGTGCTGCCCGCGCCCGGACCGCCCACGCTCGGCCAGTGCGGCCTGGATGCCGATCAGGCCGTAGAGGCCCGTGACGATGTCGGAGACGGCGACGCCGACCTTCTGGGGCGGACGGCCCGGCTCTCCGGTCACGTCCATCAACCCGCTCATGGCCTGGGCCACGAAATCGTAGCCCGGCCGATCCGCGTAGCGTCCGCTCTGCCCGAATCCGCTGATCGAGCAATACACCAGTCCCGGATTGGCCGCGGCGAGGCTCGCGTAATCGAGACCGTACTTCGCGAGGCCCCCCGTCTTGAAGTTCTCGATGAGAACGTCCGCTTCGCACGCGAGCTTCACGACGCGCCGGCGATCCTCGGGCCGGCGGAAATCCAGCGCGAGCGACTCCTTGCCCCGGTTGCACGCATGAAAATAGGCGGCATCCGCCGCCGAGCCGTCCGCGTTCTCGAGGAAGGGCGGCCCCCAGCGGCGGGTCTCGTCGCCTTCGGGCGACTCGACCTTGACCACCCGCGCGCCGAGATCCGCCATGATCTGGCCGATCCAGGGGCCCGCCAGTACGCGCGCGAGCTCGAGCACGCGCAGGCCCGCGTACGGTGGTTCCGCTCGCTCGGATGGCACGCCGTTCATTGCACGGCGATTATGCCATCGCGCTTTTTTCGGTACCCTTCGGTCATCCGACGCAGCTTCACGCCGGCTGGCGGCGATTCCCTCGCAGGGTACCGATATGACGCTTCCGCGGGATGGGCGCCTGAAGATCCGCCTCGGCGCGGACCACAGCGTCTGCGGCCTGCTCGAGCGCCCGAGCCGGGCGAGTGCCCTATTCGTCCTGGCGCACGGAGCGGGCGCGGGCATGCAGCATCCGTCGCTGCAGTCCGTCGCAGGCGGACTGGCCGAGCGCGGCATCGCCACCCTGCGCTATCAGTTTCCCTACATGGAGCGGGGCAGCCGCCGGCCGGATCCGCCCGCGCTGTGTCATGCCGCGGTGCGGGCCGCCGTGGCTGAGGCCTCGAGGCTCGCGCCGGATCTGCCGCTCATTGCGGGCGGGCGATCCTTCGGCGGGCGGATGACCTCCCAGGCGCAGGCGCTGAAGCCGCTGCCGCACGTCCGCGGGCTCGCGTTTCTCGCTTTCCCCCTGCATCCGGCCGGCAAGCCGGGCACCGATCGCGCGGCGCAGCTGCGCCAGATCCGCATCCCGATGCTCTTCATTCAGGGCACGCGCGATCGGCTGGCGCGGCTCGATCTGCTCGAGCAGGTCGTGCGCGGCCTGGGCTCCCGCGGCACGCTGCATCGTCTGGACGATGCGGACCATTCCTTTCACGCTCCGGCGCGAGGCGGCGGGACGGACTGCGACGTGCTGCGCAATGCGCTGGATGCGCTCCGCGACTGGCTGGAGCGCCTGGGCGGCTCCCGGCACGCTGGCCCTCCCTGACGGCGGCGATCGCCGCCTCGCGCATTTCCCGCTCGGCTGCGGCGAGCTCACCTCGTCGCGAATTACCCTCCATTCGTCGCGCAGCGCGGGGGAACCTGCAAATTGCAGCATGAAATCGAGTCCGCTAAGCTCGTTGGATCACACCGTTCGGCTTGCATATGTAAGCCAACAAGGGGGAGCTCGAGTGATCAGAGCAGTCGCCGATTCGTCACACGTCCGCGTCCGATCCACCATCGCAGCTCTTGCGGCGCTGCTCGCCGCGGCAGTTGCAGTGGCCGCTCATGCCGCGGCGCCACACCGATTTCTCGACGGCAAGCTGGCCTGGCGCAGCATCGGCCCGAACATCGGTGGACGTGTCGTCGCGGTGGCGGGCGTTGCGGGCGAGCGCAACCTCTTCTACATGGGAGCCGTCGACGGCGGCGTCTGGAAGAGCACGGATTACGGTGTCGCCTGGCACAACATCACCGACGGGAAGTGGCCGTCGGCCAGCGACAGCATCGGCGCCATTGCCGTGGCGCCGTCGAATGCGAAGGTGATCTACGTCGGCACCGGCGAGACCGACATCCGCAATGACATGGTCACCGGCGACGGCGTGTTCAAATCCGTCGATGGCGGCAAGACCTGGCGATTCGCCGGCCTGCGCGACACCCGCACGATCAGCGCGATCGCGATCGATCCGCACGACCCGAACGTCGTCTACGCGGCCTCGATGGGGCACGTGTTCACGCCCGATCCCGACCGCGGCGTGTTCAAGTCCACCGACGGCGGCAAGACCTGGCACAAGATCCTCTTCGTCGACGACCGCACCGGCGCCATCGGCCTCGTGATGGATCCGCGCGATCCCAACGTCCTCTACGCGGCGATGTGGCAGGCGCAGCGCACACCCTGGTCGCTCGATGACGGCGGCCCGGGCAGCGGCCTCTACAAGTCCACCGACGGCGGCGCGCACTGGTCGAACATCTCGCGCAATCCGGGTTTGCCGCGCGGCGTGCTCGGCCGGATCGGCGTCGATGTCGCCGGCAGCAATCCGGGCATCGTGTACGCCATCGTCCAGGCCAAGGGCGGCGGCCTGTTCCGCTCGGCCGACGGCGGCGCCACCTGGCGGCGTGTCAATGCCAACATGAGCCTGCGCCAGCGCGGATTCTACTACACCTGCGTCTATGTCGACCCGACGAACCCGCAGGTGCTGTACGTCCCGAACGTCGACGGCGTGTGGGTCTCGCGCAATGGAGGCAAGGCGTTCTCGCTCCTGCACATGCGCCACGGCGACAATCACATCGTCTGGATCAATCCCAACGACCCCAAGGTCCTGCTGGTCGGCAACGACGGCGGCGCGACCGTCTCGACCGACGGCGGCAAGACCTGGAGCACGGAGCACAACCAGCCGACCAGCCAGTTCTACCACGTCGCGCTCGACGATCAGTTCCCCTTCGACGTGTACGGTGCGCAGCAGGACGAAGGCTCCTTCGAAGGTCCGAGCGCGGTCCCCGCAGGCGCGATACCGAACGGCGCGTGGCACGAGGTCGCGCTCGGCGAGAGCTCCTTCATCGCGCCGAAGCCGGGTGATGCCGATGTCACTTACGGCAGCGACTACTACACGCTGATGCAGCGCTACAACCGCATCACGGGCGAGCGGCGCTCGGTGAGCCCGGCGCCCGTCTATCTCGACGGCGTCTCGTCGGCGGAGATGAAGTACCGCTTCGGCTGGACGCACCCGATCTTCTTCTCCCCCGACGATCCGAAGAAGCTCCTGCTCGCATCGCAGTACGTCATGGTGAGCGACGACGGCGGCCGCACCTGGAAGATCATCAGCCCCGATCTGACGCGCAACGACCCCGCGACCGAGAAGCCGAGCGGCGGCCCGGTCGATCTCGATCAGACCGGCGCGGAAGTCTTTCCCGACATCTCGGCGCTCGCCGTCTCGAGCGTCAGCCGCAAGGTGATCTGGGCGGGATCCCAGGACGGTCTGGTCCATGTGACGGTCGACGGCGGCCGGCACTGGAAGGCGGTCACGCCGCCGCAGCTGACGGAGTGGGCGGAGATCTCTTCGATCGAGCCCTCGCACGTCGCCGCCGGCACCGCGTATCTGACGGCCTCGCGCTACATGTGGGACGACTACCGGCCGTACGTGTTCGAGACCCGGGACTACGGCCGCCATTGGTCGGTACTGACGAGCGGCCTGCCGGACGACGAGCCCGCTTTCGCGATCAGACAGGATCCGGACGACTCCTCGCTCCTCTTCCTCGGCACCGCCAATACGGTGGATGTCAGCTTCGACGGCGGCGCGCACTGGCGATCGCTCGGCCTGAACCTGCCGCACGCGGAGGTGCGTGACATCGCGATCAGCACGCGCGAGGGCGAGGTCGTCATCGCGACGCACGGGCGCTCCTTCTGGGTCCTCGACGATCTGTCGCTGCTCGAGCAGTTGTCGTACGAACGCGGGCATGCCGGGGCCGCGCCGCAACTGTATGCGCCGCAGACCGCCTGGCTGACGAACGCCTACGGCCAGGACGGCCACGCGAAGTATCGCCACCCGGTAGGGACCAACCCGCCGTTCGGGGCCACCGTGTTCTTCCGTCTTCCCGCGAGCTATCGCGGCAAGACGGCGGCGAGTCTCGACATTCTCGACGCACAGGGTCAGGTCGTGAGGCATTACGCGCTGCATCTCAAGAAGAAGCGCGCGAAGGCTCCGGCGATCGTCCGCGACAATCGGCTGCCATCGCAGGAGCAGCGGATCGCGAAGGAAAAGCTGACCGCGGTCTCTGCGGGGCTGAACAGTCTGCGGTGGGATCTGCGCTACCCCGACGCGGTCCACGTGATCGGGTTCGAGCCGCCGGAGGACACCGACGGGCTGACCGCGGGTGATGGCGGGCCGCTCGTCAATCCGGGCACCTATACGGCCGTGCTCCACTATGCCGGACGGTCGTACCCACAGACCTTCCAGGTCGCTCTCGACCCGCGGCTGCACACGACGCCGGCCGCACTGAAGGAGCACCTTGCGCTCGAGCTGACACTGCATCGCGCCATCGATGCGCTCGACCGGGACATCAATGGCGCGATCGAAGTCCGCCAGCGGCTCATCCGCGCGGTCGGCGCGCACAAGGTTTCCGCGTCCAGCGCGGCTGCGGCGCTCGAAGCGCTTCACGAGGCGATCCACGGCGTGGTGCAGCTCAAGGTCCGCTCGAGCGAGGGCGACGTGCTGCACGAGATGCGGCTGCGCAGCGACCTGGCGTACCTGCAGTCGAACGTCGGCCTGGATTATGGCCAGCCCGACCCTGACATGATCGCCGCCTGCAAGCGGCTCGAGGGGGAGGCACGGAACGGCGAGGCGAAGCTGCAAGCGGCGGCGGCGGCCGGCCAACGGCTGCTCTGAGCCGGGCGCACCGGGCACGGGCGTTGCGCCCCGCTTCGAGCGAGGCGGCAATCGCCCGGCCTGCCGGGGAAAGCTGAGAGAATGGCGGGCGGGCGACGGCTCGCCTCCCGCGGCAGCGCGCCCGCAAGGGACGAAGCCCGGCAGCGGTGACTGCACCTGCAACGGCCGGATGGCAGACGGGCCGGCCCGCCGCACCCGGGATAAGTGCGGCTCAACACCCGCCGCGCTGCCCCCTCACTGGACGGTCGCCTGATGCCCGAACTTCACGGCGCAACGGCACCATCGGGACACGACGGGGTCAGTCGCCGGCGGCGGCGCCGAGACAGCGCTTGGCCAGGCTCAGAATGGCCTGCGACTGGTAGCGCTCCGCCAGAAAGCGCACCCGGAGGGCGAAATGCCGATAGCGCTGCCCTTCGAGCTCGGTGATGTCGCCCGCCCACCTGACGATGTCCCGCATGTTTCCTTCGAGGGCGAGCGCGTGCAGGCGCTCGATCTGCGCCGGCGGCGGCGCGGTGATGGCGCCCTCCCCCGCCGATGCAGCGAACGCGCCGGCTTCGAGCGCCGGCGCGTCGGCGACGGGGCTCGAGGCCTCTTCCGGGGCCGCGGCCTCCTCGATCGCCAGATCGAAGCGGAAGGTGCTCCCCGCCCCGACCCGGCTCTCGACCTCGATATCGGTTCCCATCAGGCGCACGTACCGGCGGCTGATCGGCAGGCCGAGCCCGGTGCCGCCGCGGCGCTGTCCCTCCGCCACCTGCTCGAAGGGCTGGAAGATGGCTTCGAGCTGCCCGGCGGGAATCCCGATGCCGGTGTCCTCGATCTCGAAGCGCAGCCGCTGCGGCGCGGGACACCAGACCCGCAGGCGGACCGAGCCGCGATCGGTGAACGCCACGGCATTCGCCAGCAGGTTGATGAGCACCTGGCGCAGTCGCCGCTCGTCGGCGACGATGACCTCGGGCGCTGCGGGCGAGATCTGCGTGGCGAAGGCGAGACCCTTGATCTGCGCCCTGATGGCGATGAGCCCGGCGATCGAGCGCAGGAAGGGCCCGAGGGCGAGCGCGGTGCGATCGAGCTCGAGCTTGCCGGCCTCGATGCGCGCGAAATCCAACACTTCGTCGATGAGGCCGAGGAGGTGCTCGCCGCTCTGTCGGATCACCTCGAGCGCGCCTCGCTGGCCGTCGCTCAAATCCCGGTCACGCTCGAGCAGCGCCGCGTAGCCGAGGATGCCGTTCAGCGGCGTGCGCAGCTCGTGACTCATCTGCGCCATGAAGTCGCTGCGCAGGCGGACCAGCCGCCTGGCCTCCGCCAGCGCCGCCTCGCGGGCCGCCTCGGCGGCCTTGCGCTCGCTGATGTCGTAGGACGCCCCCACCGTGCCGAGCAGCGTCCCGTCGTCATCCAATACCGGCGCCCGATAGGTCTCCACCCATTGCGCAGCGCCGTCCGCGACCGGCAGCGCCTCTTCCACCTTGGCGCGCTGGCGGCGCGCCATGACGTCGCGGTCGCCGGCGCGATGCGCCGCGGCGACCTCCGCCGGCCACAGATCGATGTCGGACCGGCCGACGATCTGGTCGAGGACACGGCCGCTGGCTTCGGCCTCGGCCCGGTTGGCGGCCAGATAGCGGCTATCCGTGTCCTTCAGCCAGATCCTCAGCGGCAGGGTATCGATCAGGGTGCGCAGGTAGCTCGCCTGCTGGCGCAGCTCCGCGGTGCGCTCCTGCACCCTGCGCTCGAGCTCGGCGTTGAGCCGGCGCAGCCGCAGCATGAAGAAGCCCGCGACCACCGCGATCGCGAGCGCGCCGCACAACATCGTCAACAGCAGACGCTCCTTGAGCGCACGCTGGCGCAGAGCCGCCCGTTGCTGCTGATTACGCTCCCTGAGCGCCTCGATCTCACGCTGTCGGCTCTCGCGCTCGTACTGACCCGCCAGCGCGAGCACGCGACCGCTCCTGCGCGTCTCGACGGCACGGTTGCTGATCGCATCGGCGGCGAGCGCCATGCGGTAGGCCTGGCGGAAATCGCCGGCACTCGCGGCGAGCGCCCCGAGCCGCCGTGCGCTGCCGCTCATGTAACTCGGAAAGCCGATCCGCCTGGCGAGGGCGTACTCCCGCTCGGCGTCGGCGCGAGCGGCGCGCAGCTCTCCCAGGCTCTGCTCGTTCTCGCTGCGCGCGCTGAGCGCGTACCACAGGGCGATCGGCGTCGGAAGGCTCTGGTAGCCGGCGACGGCCTGGTCCAGAAGCGGCTCGGCCTGGCGGTAGTGCCCATGCTGGTGCAGGAAATGCGCGAGACCGAGGAGGCCGAAGCCGACATTGAGCGGAGATCCGGCCCGCCGATCAAGCGCAATCGCCCGCCGGTACAGCGACTTCGCGCGTGCCGTCTCCCCGATCTGGTCGTCTGCATCCGCGAGCGACCGCAGCGCGTCGGCCTCGAGCAGCCGGGAGTGCGCAATCCGGGCCTGCGCGAGCATCCGCACGAAATATCGGCGCGATTCGGCGCCTTGCCCGCTCTGCCCGAACGCCATGCCCAGGCCCTCGGCGGCGTAGGTCAGGGCAAAGGGGTCGCGGTTGCGGCGGGCGATGTCCCAGGCGCGCAGGCTGATCGTGACGGCACGGTTGATCCGGCCCAGGCGCATGTACATCAGGGCGGCACGCAACAATGCTTCGCCCATGAGCCGCGGGTCGTTCAGGCCATCGAGCACGGACACCGCGTCGGTCGCCACTGACCTGAGCTCGCCGAGCCGGCCCAGGTTGACGCTGGTCAGGGCCAGATTGAGGTCGGCCTGCGCCTGCCCGATGCGGTCCCCGGACTGCCGGGCAAGCGCCAGAGCCTCTCTGGCGTGCGCGTCGGCCTGGGCGCTCAGCCCGAGGTAGATCTCCGTTCTCGCGAGCAGATTGAGCGCATGCGACCGGTCGGCGACGGCGGCATCCGCCGGCAGGGCGGCCAGCAGCCGCAAGGCCTCGGCATGGGCCCGGGGGACGTCGTTTTCCGCGAGCACGCGATCCGCGTCGGCCGCGGCGCGCCACTGCTCGAGAGACAGAGGAGGAGCCGCGGCCGCGAGGTTGAAGAGGAGGAGCGCCGCCGCCAAGCCGAGGCCGAGCGCCCGAACCGGGAAATACCCGGTTGATTCGCGAGCGGTACGCGTGTAATGGAGTGCCGTGGCTACGATCCTCATCATCGACGATACACCGACCAACCTCGGGGTCATGGTGGGCCATCTCGAGGCCCAGGGCTACCGCGTACTGGTTGCCCAGGATGGCGACGAAGGGCTGCAGCGCGCCGAGCTGACGCGGCCGGATGTGATCCTCCTCGACGTCATGATGCCCGGGCCGAGCGGCTTCGAGGTATGTCGCCGGTTGAAGTCCCGGTCGATCACCCGCGAGATCCCGGTCATCTTCATGACCTCGCTCACCGAGACCGGCGACAAAGTGGCGGGATTCGCCGCCGGAGCGGTCGATTACGTCACCAAGCCCCTGCAGGCGGAAGAGGTCATGGCGCGCATCGACACCCACCTTAAGCTGCGCGCCGCCCAAACCCAGCTCGAGGCCCAGAATGCCATGCTGGCGATGTATCGAGAAGATCTCGAGACGCAGATCGCCGAGCGCACCGCGGCGCTGCACGAGAGCAACCGGCGGCTGCAGGCGGAAGTGGCCCAGCGCGAGCGGGCCGAAGGGCAGATCCGGGGGCTCAACGCGGAACTGGAGGCCCGGGTGGCCGAGCGTACGACACAGCTGTCCGCCGCCAACCGGGAGCTGCAGGCGTTCGCGGCGGCGGTGCGCGCCGAGCCGGTCTCGCTGGAGCCTCTGGTCCGCCGCCTCACCGACACCTTCGCCGCCCGCATCGCCGCCGCCGGCGCGACCCTGGAGGTGCAGCGCCCTCTCGCCTCGCCGCTCGGCGATGCGGCGCTCATCGGCCAGATCCTCACGAACCTGCTCGACAACGCGCTCACCTGCCGGCGACCCGACGGGGCGCTGCGGATCCTGCTGTCGGCAAGCCTGGAGGCAGGGGTGGTGTTGCTGCGGGTGGCGGACAACGGCATCGGCCCCGCGTATCGCGCCGGCGCTTTCGAGGTCCTCGAGCGGCTGCACCGCCCCGGCGAATACCCGGACAACAGTATCGGCCTCGCCGTCGTCGCCAAGGCCGCGCGGCTCATGGGCGGGGAGGTCGGCGTCGAGTCTTCCCCGGGACAGGGAAGCACCTTCACCGTCCGTCTTCCGGCGGCACCGCCGAAAGGTTGAGTGACGCCCGGGCGCCGAGCTCGAAGAAGAGCGGAGCGAGCGCCTCGAGCCGAGCAGGCTCGCTCACGCCGCTGTTGATTCCCGGGCAGAGGGTCAAAGTGGGCCGCGGCATGCGCCGTCCTCCTCGAGAGCGGCGCATGCCCGGTGGTCGATTACCTGCGGTCGAGCGCGATCAGCCCGGCATCGCGGCTGTCGGCATTGCACCGGACGTGTCCGGACAGAGTGAGCTGCAGGCTCGAGGTCGAGCAGGCAGCGAATGCTACGACCGGCTCCGGCCGGGCGAACGCCATGGGCGCGGTGACGAACAGGGTACCGACGAGGGTGATAACAAGGGCGGCGGCGGCGAAAGCGGCTTTCCGGATGGCGTTCATGATGTCTTCTCCTGTCTTACGCCCCAAGAACACCGCCGGCCCGCAAAAGTTACGGCGACACCGCTCCAATGGGACCGCACACGGGTATGCGCTACAATCCGTCTCCCCTCCGAGGAGGTGCGCGCCATGCGAGCCTTGCGAATCATCGGCATCGTGGTCGGCTGTATCGTGGTGGTGCTCATCGCGGCGGTGATCGCGCTCCAGCTGCTCGTCCATCCGAACGACTACAAAGGACGCATCCAGGCAGCCGTCCTCAGCTCGACCGGGCGGCAGCTCTCGCTGCCCGGCAACATCCACCTGGCGATCTTTCCGGCGCTGGCGGTGCAGTTCGGCCCGGCGACACTCGGCAATCCGCCGGGGTTCCCCTCGACCCAACCGTTCGCCTCGATACAGAGAGCATCACTGCGAGTGCGGCTGCTGCCTCTGCTGCGCCGGCAGCTCCAGGTCGGACGCGTGGAGATCGACGGGCTCGATCTGCGGCTGCTCAAGAATGCGCAAGGCCAGGGCAACTGGTCGATGCCGGCCGGCAAGACAGCGGCGCCCGCGGCGCAGAGCCCGGGCAGCCAGATCTCGCTTGGCGGGATCGCCGGGGTGACCGTCAAGGACAGCCGCGTCAGCTACCAGGACATGGTCTTCGATCACGTGAGCGTGAACCTCGGGCATGTCGCGACCGGCGTCCCGATCCCCGTGAAGTGGAATCTCGACCTCACCACGGGCGCCGGAGCGCGGCCCATTCCGCTCTCGGGAAACGCCACGCTCGAATACAGCGCCCATGCCGCCCGCCTTTCGGGCCTCGATGCCCGAATCGACCGCTCGACACTTCGCGGCGCCGCGGCGGTGACCAACCTCACGACCGGCGCGATGAGCTTCGACCTCTCCATCGACCACATCGATCTCGATCGCTATCTTCCGGCCAGGTCATCGCCGGCGGCCGCACGAGCCGCGCCGCAGACACCCGCGGCCCCGAGCCAACCGACCCAACTGCCCACGGGCGCGCTGAAGTCGCTGCAGGTCAACGGCAAGCTGGCGATCGGCAGCGCCACGGTCTACGGCATGAAGCTGTCGCAGGTGGCGGTCGGACTGGCGGCTGACGGCGGGGTGTTGCACGTCAATCCCGCCAACGCGACGCTGTACGGCGGCACTTCGACCGGGAACGTGACCCTCGATGCGCACGGCGCCGTCCCGGTGCTGAGTCTGAACGAGAGCATGACGGGCGTCGACGTGCAGCCGCTGCTCGAGGATTTCGCGAAGCTCAACAGGGTCTCCGGCCGCGGCAACATCGCGCTGAATGTGACGGCGCGAGGGAATACGACCACAGCCATGCTGAGCACCCTTGACGGCCATGCCGCGGCGAACCTCGCCCACGGCGCCATCGAAGGGCTCGACCTCTGGTCCGCCATCAACAGCGCGGTCGCGCTCGTGCAGAAGCACTCGTTGCCGGCCGGCGGAATGGGCAAGAGCACCCGCTTCGACGCCTTCAAGGCTTCCGCGGACCTGGTGAACGGCGTGGCGTCGACGAAGGACCTCGACATCGCCTCGGGCAACCTGCACGTGACCGGACAGGGCACGACCAATCTCGTCACTGGAGCGGTCGCTTATCGCATGAATGCCACGATCCTGAAGGGACCTTCGGCAGGAGCGGCGCTGGCCGACATCCCGCTGCTGGTCAGCGGCACGATGACGAGCCCGAGCGTGCGGCCCGACACGCAGGCGCTGGCGAAGTCGCTCGCGCGGCAGCAGCTGCAGAAGCACAAGGGCGAGATCGAGAACAAGCTGCGCGGCATGCTGAAGGGACTCATTCACTGAGTCTCCCGGAGGGGAGCGGTGCAACAGCGGCCGCGGCCCGGCCGCCCGCAGCGCACTCGCCCTGGGCGCGAACCGCGCTGCGCGCCGCCCGTGGCGACGATTCGAGTCGGCATCTGCGGATGGCGTCATGCGCCCAGGCGCGGCGAGATCAACACCGGGAACGGCCTGAGCCGCGCCTTCCCCGGGGCGGCGGGAGCATCGGCTGGCATATACTCGGGCGCATGACCGTACTCGAGTGGCTGCTGGATGCCGACCCCGCCATCCGCTGGCAGGTGATGCGCGACCTCCTCGATGCGCCCGCCGAAGCCGTCGCCGCGGAGCGTGCGCGCGTCGCTGCCGAAGGCTGGGGAGCCAGGCTCCTGGCGTTGCAGGGCGATGACGGCCAGTGGGCGGGGGGCGCATGCTTTCCGGCCCGGCCGGGCGACTGGCGCAAGGAGGGCCAGCCCTGGACCTCGACGCTCCCCACCCTGCAGCTGCTGCACGACCTCGGCGTCGATCCGGGCGCCGAGCGGGTGCGCCGCGCGGTGACGGGGGTGAGAGAGCACTGCCGCTGGGAGCACGCCGGGCAGCGGTTCTTCGACGGCGAGGTCGAGCCCTGCATCAACGGCCGGACCGTCACATTGGGCATCTACTTCGGCCAGAGCGCGGATGCCGTCGTCGCCCGGCTGTTGACCGAGCAGCTCGCGGACGGCGGCTGGAACTGCGAGGCCGAGAACGGCTCGGTCCGCTCGTCATTTCACACCACCATCAACGTCCTGGAAGGACTGCTCGCCTGCGAGCGCGCAAGCGGCGGCTCCGCGGCCTGCGCCGCGGCGCGGCGCCGGGGCGAGGAGTACCTCCTCGAGCGCAAGCTGGCGCGGCGCCGGAGCACGGGCGAGATCGTGAACCCGGCGTGGCTGCAGTTCTCGTTTCCGGTCCGCTGGCACTACGACGTGCTGCGCGCGCTCGAGTACTTCCGCGCCACCGGCGACGCGCCCGATCCGCGGCTCGGCGAGGCGATCGAGTTGCTCCGGTCCAAGCGGCAACCCGACGGTCGCTGGCTGCTGGAGAACACGTATCGGGGCGAGGCCCACTTCGCGCTCGAGGACGGGGACGGCAGGCCCAGCCGCTGGAACACGCTGCGGGCCCTGCGCGTACTGCGCTGGTACGAGCGATCCGCGGGCGTGCGCGCGCCGTAACCTTCGCACCCTCCCCTTCGAATTACCGCCGACCCGACCGGAGTACCGATGATGGCCGACTCGTCCGAATACGTTCCGCCGAAGGTCTGGACCTGGAGCAAGCCGAGCGGCGGCACCTTCGCGAGCATCAACCGCCCGGTCGCGGGCGCCACGCACGAGAAGGCGCTGCCGGTCGGCCGGCATCCCCTGCAGCTTTACTCCCAGGGAACGCCCAACGGCGTGAAAGTCACGGTGCTGCTGGAGGAGCTGCTCGCTCTCGGCCATCGCGGCGCCGAGTACGACGCCTGGCTGATCCGCATCGCCGAGGGAGAGCAGTTCGGCAGCGGCTTCGTGGCGGTCAACCCCAACTCCAAGATCCCGGCCCTGGTCGATCGCAGCGGCCCGGAGCCGATCCGCGTGTTCGAGTCGGGCTCGATCCTGGTGTACCTGGCGGAGAGGTTCGGCGCCTTCCTGCCCACGGCGCGGGCCGCGCGCGCGGAGTGCCTGTCGTGGCTCTTCTGGCAGATGGGCAGCGCGCCCTATCTCGGGGGCGGCTTCGGCCACTTCTACACGTACGCGCCCACCAGGATCGAATACGCCATCGACCGCTTCGCGATGGAGGTGAAGCGCCAGCTCGATGTGCTCGACCGCCGGCTCGCCGCAAGCCGGTACATCGCGGGCGATGCCTATACGATCGCCGACATGGCCATCTTCCCCTGGTACGGCGGGTTGGCCAAGGGATGGTCCTACGGCACGGCGGCGGAGTTTCTGAGCGTGCAGGAATACAAGCACGTGCAGCGGTGGGCGGACATGCTCCTCGAGCGGCCGGCCGTGCGGCGCGGCCGCATGGTCAACCGCACATCGGGCGAGCTCTCGAGCCAGCTGCACGAGCGCCACGATGCCGGCGATTTCGACACGAAGACAGCGGACAAGGCGCCGCCCGCGAAATGAGCGCTCCGGCGGCCGCCGAGCCGGTGAGCGAGGCGGCGGCGGCCGCGCTGACATTCCTGTGCCGCGAGTTCCTCGAGGCGCTCTGCGATGCGCAGGGCGGCGCCGCGCTCCACCGGATGCATGCAGCCGATGCGCCCGTGCGCATCGCGCAAGGCGTGGGACCGGCTGCGGGGATCGATGGCGGCGAGTTCGCCCGTGCTCACCGCGACATCAGTGTCCAGGGCGGGGATCGGCTGCCCCGCTTCGCGCAGCCCGTGCTGCTGCGGGCCACGTCGTGCACGGAGAGTCAGGAGTCCATCGCGTGGTTCGAGGTGCGCGAGGAGCGGGAAGGGCGGCCGCTCGTCGTCGCGCTGGGCGCGCGAGCGGGCGACGGCGCGCCGCGGCTCGTGTGGTGCACGCTGGCGGACCGCCTCGAGGCCTGGTCCTTCCGCGACGGCCTCGCGCAAGCGCTCGCCGATTACCCCTGGATGCGCCGGGCCGAGCCCGCCCTGGCGCGCGCATTGCTCGATGCCGGCTACTTCCGCCGGCATTGGCGCGAGGCGGTCCGGTTCAGCTCGCTGCCGGAGGCTCGCTTCAGCTGCGGGATGAGCGCGGCGTGCTGCAGGCACGACTACGAGATCACTCTGCCGCAGGAGGCGCAGCTGCTCATCGACGCGATGCCCTGGCAGCGGATCGCCCCCGGCCTCAACGGCACGCGGCTCGCGCAGCGGCCGGACGGCAAGCTGCAGCTCAAAGGCGTGAACGAGAGCTGCCGGTTTCTCACCGCCGGCAACCGGTGCCTCATCCACGGCGCCCTGGGACGCCAGCCGTTCGGGCCCTGTTGTGTGTTTCCGTTCTCCTTCGCCCGCACTCCCGAGGGGATCGCGGTCGGCGCCAGCCCCATCTGCGGCAGCGTGCGGCTGGGCCTCGGGGTCGGCTTTCAGGAGCGCGAGGAGGACTTGCGGGAGCGGTTGACTCACGCCGAGCCAAGAGCCACCGACGCGTATCGCCTCGCCGCGGGAGTCGAGATTCCCTGGGAGGGCTTTCGCGACATCGAGAAGGCGCTGTGCGACTGCCTGGCGGCGACCGACATCCCCATGCGCCGGCGTCTGTATGTCGGGGCGCGTCTGCTCGGCGCATTGAAGGAGCGCCAGCCGATCGAGGTGGGCACGTGGCTCGCCGAAACTCCGGCCGCCATCACCGCGCAGCTGCGCGAAGCCATCCGCGGCATGCTGGCGAGGATCATCGGCTGGGAGCGCTCGACGCTGCGCCGGCTGCCGCGGGAGATCCCGCCGGATCTCTCCACCCTGGAAGTGCGCGAGCCGGCGGCGTTGAGTCAGATTCTGCGGAACACCCTCTTCTGCAAGGTGTATTCCTATCCGCTCGACCTGACCACCGCGCACAACCACCTGATCGTGCTCTACCTGCTGGCCCTCGTCATGGAGGCGGCCGCCACGCCGCTGACGGAGGACATGTGGCGCGAGCTCGGCTCGCTCGGCGTGCATGGCCTGCTCAAATCCATGCTGCACGAAGGCATGCCGGAGGGCTTCCGCACGCTGCTCGGCACGGCGGATTTCGGAGCATGGATGCTGGCCGCCTGACCGGTCGGGGCAGATCGGGCCACGGCGACGCAACGGTGCCGGCCGGCTGAATCTGCCGTCAGCGTGCCGCGCCGCGCAAAAGGTCCTCTTCGACGGCTCCCTGCATCGCCTGACGGACGCGCGCGAGCGATTGCCGAAGGGCCTCTGGGAGATCGGCGTCCCGCGCCGCCGCATTCATGGCTTCCAGCGCGGCGTTCCGATCCTCGATGGATCCAGCGTGCAGCCGGTCGGCCTGAACCATCGTCGAGACGATGACCTTCTCCAGCAGCCCGTATGCCTCCGGAGCGTCGGTGAGATGGCGGAACAGCGCCAGCGCCTCGTCGATGAATCCCGGCGAAGTCACGCAACGACCGATGAGCTCCCGCAGTGCATCCAGGGAGGAGTCCGAAGGCTGCCGCACGATGCGCACGATCAAGGGCGGGATGCAGGGATCGCCCAGCCCGCAGAGCGCCGCCAGGCCCACGGCCCCGATGCCCGCCAGCTCCGGCTCCTCAGTGATCCACTCGAGGAACTGCTTCTGCCAGAAGGCCGCCGCGGGCGATGCCCGCAAGAGGCCTGCGACTTCGGTCAGTCGCGCCGGCGAGAGCGCCTGGCCGCTCGCATCGCAACCGGCTGCAGGCATCCCTTCCTGCCGCATCCAGGACTTGAGGGTATGAGGCACGGCAACGGCGAAGATGGCCAGCACGCCGGCCAATCGCCGCGTGTGCGGCCCCTGATCCCACGAGATCGAGCTTCCGGCCGTTCGCAACAGTCTCAAGAGCTCACCCGAGGCCTCCCGCGCCGGGCCATCCACCTCTGCGCCCGGGGGCGATGCCAGAAGGTGCCCAGCCCAACGTGCGAACGCATCCAGCGTCAGCTCCCAGAGACGCGCGTCCGTCGAGCGCCGGGGGAGCGATGCGAGCACGGCCGCAAGTCCCGAGGCAAGCGCCGGCTGAGCGGCGCCCAAGAGCGCCTCGGCGCAGAGGTGAACGGTCTGCGCATCGTCGAGCTCCAGCCCTTGTGACACGGCCGCACGCTCCACGGGATCCAGATCGCCCAGCGCGCACAGCGCGGCCAGCTCCATCTGGAACAAACGCGTTCCCGGCCGGGCGCTTTGAATCGCCTCGTGCCAGCGCGGAGTATTCTGTCCGCGAAGCTCCTCGAGGAGAGCGGGAAGAATTGCGCCCAGGGCTCCCCCGGCCGCGTCTTCGCTGACGAGCGACCACGCGTCGTCGGGGTGACGCGCCACGAACTCCTTCAGATACAGGCGGGCCCGCGGCTGCAGCGGCTGGCTGGGCAGTGCGCTCACTGCCGCTGCAAAGAGCGCCGACCATGCCGATGAGCCGCGGCAGAGACGGTCCAGCCGATCGAACAGATCCCTCGCGAGCTCGGCCGTGCGTGCGGCGGTGGGCTCGATGAGAGGCAGCAGGCGCTCGCCCCGCCCTTGCGGCGGTAACGACTCCTCCAGCGGCAGCGGGAAGATCGGCAGCGTGGCGCTGTGCAGTGCCTTCCAGAGCGAATAGGTGTCAGCCGCCGGCAGCCCCTCGAGAATCCGGCTGCCGCCCCGACGAATGAAGGGCTCCGGGCCGTCGATCCACCACTGCCAGCCCCGCTGCTCGATGGCGGCGCGTACCGGCAGATGAGCCGTCGACGAGGCGAGCTTGCCGAAGGCCGCCACCAGCAGGTCCGATTCCCGATCGAGTTGCGGCTCCCAGCGCTGGCACGACTCACCCGTGAGCTCGCGATAGCCTTGCGCCCAGTGCCCGAGGGAGCTCGCCGCGGCATACCCAACCGCCGGCGAGGCGTGATTGGCGCAGCGGACAAGGATGCCGACAGCGCGGTCGCGCAATTTCCAGATGTCGTCCGCGGGATTGAGGCCGATCGAGGCGGGAGTCGATGCGTCCTGATCCCAGTTACGGGTGCGCATCTTCAGAGACAGGAAGCCGTGCACCAGTGAGGCCGCCAGCTCCACGGCCTGCGCATCCGAGTCCTGCGACCAGCGCTGCAGAACATCGAGAACCGCACTGGCGTGCGCCAGTGGACGCGCAACGGCGAACTGACAGGACTCCGTCAGACCGTCGAGCAGCGCGCGACGGCCGGCGTCGCCGGCGCGAAGACGCGCCAGGAGCTGGCGTGAATACTCCAGAGCTCTCGGCACGATGGTCGGATCGCATGCCGCGGCCGACAAGAGCAGCCGCTGCGCACGGACCTCCGGGCTGTCGGCTTCGGGTCGCTCCGGCGCCGGAGCAGCCATCCGCAGAACGCCATTCGCCGTGAGCGCCTCGATCAGACGAACGACCAGCTCCGGCCGGCGCGCGGCCAGCCGAGCGCAGCCATCCAGCAGCGCGGCGGCTTGCGCGCGGCTCTGCGGCGACAGCCCGTTCGCGCGCTCCCACATCAGGGCGCTCAGGAAGTCCACGCGCTCCGCAGAGGAGAAGAGTCGTGCGACATCACCGCAATGGGTGATCACCGCCTCGTAATGCCCCTGATCGAGCAAGGCCCGGATCAGCGCCTGGCCGAACGGCGTCGGCCTGCCCTGCTCATCCAGGCAGCTCTCCTCGAGAATCAGGTCCCCCAAGAGGTCGGGAGCCGGCCGGGTCAGCCCCCGCGCATCCGTCTCGAAAAGGCCCGCCTCCAGAACGCGGCGCTCCAGCGCCTCGATGTCGCAGATCGGCAGGCCCGCATGTGTCGCGGCGCTCGAGCGGGTCGCGGCGTCGCCGGTGCGCACCGGCGCGCATGCCGCATATACCGCCAGGGCGCGAAAGGCCTTGTCGGGCGGACAAAGGTCCCCGATCGCCTGCGCGATCGGCTGGCGGAGCGCGTACTCACGCAGGTTCTTGGTGCTGAGCGTCTGCGGAAGCTTCTTCTGGCGCGCGACGCTCGAGCACAAGAGCACGGTGGAAAAAAAGGAGTCGGCCGCCGACCGGCGGATCACATCCCGGTGATGGGGCGAGAGCTGCGGGATCAGGGCGTCGATCAGCTCTCGGATGACTTTCGGATCGGGGCGCCCCAGCTCCACCTGCAGCGGCCCGTCGAGGGGAAAGTGGCTCGCCAGCGCCTCGAGCAATGCGGCGCGGCCCTCTGGCCGAGTGAGACAGACGAGATGCGTGTGCGAGCGCCCGCGCGCGGCGCATAGGGCGCAGAGGCGCTGGACGACGGCCGGGCAGTCCTGCGCATCGTCCACGATCAGGATCAAGCGGCCGTCTTTGGGGAGCTCCTGCAGCTCCTCGCCAAGGGTAGGCTCGTCATGGCGGACGAAGCGCACGTCCCAGGAGCGCTGAGCTCGCTCGAGCCGTCGCGCGAGCTCGAGCGCGAAGCGACTCTTGCCGCAGCCGGGCGGCGCCGAGATCAGGATGGCACCCCTGCCGCCCGCGATCGAATCGATCAGCTCCGTCTGTCGCACCGCATCGCCGACATAGGGGCCGCGGTGATCGATCAGCGCGCGTCCCGGCGCGGGCTCGAGAGAGGCGAGGTAATAGCTCTGCCACCCGGCCAGCCCCTTGGATTTAGGGTGTCGGGCGAAGCGATCCCGCAATTGAGTGGCGAGCTGCGAAGCCCGCGCGCCCGCACGCATGCTCGTCAAGAAACGAATGTCGCTCTCCCGCTACAGGCCTTTCCCCTCTCCCGCGGCCGATGATATCCGAGCAGCGCTTCGTGTCCCGGCAACGGGTCGCAAATCGGCGGTGAGTCGCGCCGGGGCGGAAAAGGGTCGGCCGGCCGGGCAAGCCGCAGGAGATTGCGCCTATCGAGAGCGTCGGCCGGACGCTTGCGAGATGAATGCCTGAGCGGGCACGGGCTCGTCACATGGCTCACGCCGTTGCCGCGATTTCAAGAGGCGACGACTCGAGTAAATTCGAGTCTCGAGTCCCGGCGCGATTCATCGCGCGGCCGCGACGACTGCGCCCCATTTCCTCATTCGTGAGCGTCGACTTCCTGGCCCCGGATCGCTCGGCTCGAGCCTTCCGCCCGCGACTGCCTTGCGGCCGACTAGCTCGCGACTCCGAGAAAGGTCAGTAACAACGCGAGCGAATCGCTGAGACCATGCGCGCAGATGGATGTCCAGAGATTCTTGCCGCTCAAGAGATAAGCGGCCCCGTATACGAGTCCGCTGACCATTGCGGAAACGACTCCTGCCGGCCCCTGGTACCAATGCGCACAGCCAAACAGCGCACTCGAGCATAGGAGCCCTGCCAGAAAGGCGGACCGGGACCCGCCTGCGACGTCAGCCACCCGCCTCAACAGATAACCTCGATAGCCGAGCTCCTCGCCAAAAGCGGCATACGTCCAGATGATTCCGATCCAGCGCAGCAAGCCCCCGACGCCGTGAGCGCCCGCCATCGGATTTGCCTCCGGGGCATAGTGCAGATAGGGACTCGTGAGCGGGTCTACGACGAATTGACCTATCGCCTGCTGAGCGATTACCGCGGCGACCGCCAGCAGGACGGTCCGCCGCCAATCGCCCGGCAAACCCAATCCGCTCGGAATCCAGCTGCCCTCTCGCAGCCGGAATGAGACCAACGCCATTGCGCAAAGGAGGACGACGGAATTCGGCAGGACGTGCCAGAGGTTATCGCCAAGGACAATCGAAGTCCCAACGATCACCTCGAGCAGCGAAATCCAGCGTCCGCCGCGTGGGCGCGGATTGACCTGCAATCGTGAATTGGGACTGGGCGCGGTGTCCATTTCGTTGGAATGACGACGGATCCCCGTGGCCGTGGATTCGAGCATAGCAGAGACCGTGCAGACAGGCGGCAGCGCTTCAGTCGCTGAGTTGCATTGCGGTACACCCCGGCTCCCGCATGAACGTGCCAACTCGTGCCGAGCACGCAGGTTGCGCGACAGCTCCACATGATCACCTCGCCCCGGCGTTGGATCCGAATCCCTCCGTGCAACGGGCTACCGCAGCTGCAAGCCCGGCCCCGGTGAAACCACGCGGACTCGAATCTGCGTATACTTTGCGGTTTGCCCTACCTTGTTAATTTTGCGCAGGAGAGACGCGGCATGAGACTGTCCCGCCTATTGACGATGGTGGCGCTCACGGCACTCGGCAGTATCGGGCTCGGCGCGGGCGCCCACGCCCAAACCTACAGCCCCAAGCTCTTTTCCCAGATGCGCTGGCGGCCGATCGGGCCATTGCGGGGCGGTCGCGGGCGTGCGGTAGCCGGCGTGCCCGGCGAGCCGAGCGTCTTTTACATCGGCAACGACGACGGCGGGGTTTGGAAATCCACCGATTACGGCAATAGCTGGCATCCGATCTTCGACCAGGAGCCGACCAGCTCGATCGGCGCCATCGCGGTATCGGTCTCCGACCCGAACGTGATCTACGTGGGCACCGGAGAGAGCAACATACGGCCGGACCAGGCGACCGGCATGGGCATGTACAAGTCCACCGATGCCGGCAAGACCTGGCGATTCATGGGATTGCGCCAGAGCGAGGACATCGCGATGATCGCGGTGGATCCGCACGACCCCAACCGCGTGTTTGTCGCCGCGCTCGGGCACGTATCGGCTTCCGCGGCCAACATCAGGAGCCGCTGCGCCTGGACCTCCGGGTCGTCCGCCTGGATCGGCTCCGGCCCGGGAGGCGCCATCCGCAGAACGCCGTTTGCAGTGAGCACCTCGACGAGGCGAACGACCCCTTCCGGCTCGCGGGCGGCGAGCCGGGCGCAGCCCTGCAGCAGCTCGGCGGCTTGCGCTCGATCCTGCGGCACCAGGCTGTTGGCCCGCTCCCACATCAGCTCGCTCAGGAGATCGATAGGCTGCGGGCCTGAGATGAGCCGCGCGACATCGCCGCAATGGCAGATCACCCGCTCGTAGCGCCCCTGATCGAGCAGGGCGCGCAGCAGCGACTGGCCGAACGGCGTCCGCCTGCCCTGCTCGTCCGCGCAGGTCTCCTCGAGAATCAGGTCTCCCAGCAGTCCCGCAATTGAGTGGCGAGCTGCGAAGCCCGCGCCCCAGCACGCATGCTCGTCAAGAAACGAATGTCGCTCTCCCGCTACAGATCTTTCCCCCTTTTTCGCGCCGATGATATCCGAGCAGCGCCACGCGTCCCGGCAACGGGTCGCAATTTGGCGGTGACCGGCGGCGGTGGAGCCGATCAGGTCGCGCGGCTGCGTTTCATGCGGCTGCGCGAGCCGCTGCGGACCGTATGCGTCGAGAGTCTGCGCGGACGGTTACGCGGTGGATGCCTCGGCGGGGGCTGCATCTCCTGGCCGACTTGCACGAGGGCGCCCGTGTCGGCGAGGGGCATTCGCCCTCCTTCCCATGGACGCAGCCGCCCATCCGTTTACCCGCCCGACACTTCGCCGCATGTTCGCGGAAGTGTTTCCATACGTGCGTGACGAGGTACGTGCCAACCGATCGAGCGGCCGGCCGGTTGCGCTACGGGGAAGCCTTCCAGGGCGCCGCTCGCTGCAACGCATCGAGACATTGGCCGTCGATCGCGATGTCGCGCTCGCGCTCCATGAGCGCAAGCGCCTCCTCGAGGGGGATGGCGCCCCGATAGGGGCGCTCGGCGGTGATGGCATCGAAGATGTCGGCCGTGGTGATGATGCGTGTCTCCAGCGAGATCGCCCGGCCCTTGAGGCGCTTTGGGTAACCGTTGCCGTCCGGCCGCTCGTGATGCGCGCCGGCGATCGGAGCGAGGGCCGTGAAAACGCGCACCCTTATGAGGATGTCCTCGGTGAGGCGGGCGTGGCGCTTCACGGCTTCCCATTCCGCGCCATCGAGCGCGCCACGCTTGTCCAGAATTCCATTGCTGACGCCGAGCTTGCCGATGTCGTGCAGAAGCGCGCCCCGACGCAGCCAGCGCCGGCGCTCATCTTCCATCCCGAGCTCGAGTGCGACCGCGTCCGCATACTGCGCGACGCGCTGACTGTGTCCGTAGGTGAAGTTGCTCTTCGCGTCGATGATCTCGGCGAAGGCTTGCGTGAGGGAGTCGAGCCGGGGCTCGTCGATGAGGAGGGTGAGTGCCACCGGCTCGAGTCCCATCACCCGCTGCTCGAGGCCCTCGGGGCGCAGCCCGGCCCAGAAGGCCGGGTCGTCGCCAAGCGCCGCAAAGGCTTGGCCCACCTGCGGGTCGAACCAGGTGCCGATCCGCCGCTGCACCTCGGCGCAGGCGGCCTGCTGCCCGCCCACGGTGTGGAACACGTCCGCCACCTGAGCCAGCAGCGCTATCCGTGCCGCGAGCGGGATGGCCTCGCCCCGCAGGCCCTCCGGCCGGCCGTTGCCATTCCAGTGCTCGTCCAGGCTGAAGATTCCGGCGGCGACGCTGGCCCCGAAACCCAACCGCCGTACGATCGCGGCGCCGCGCTCGCAGCGCGTGTGGATCAGCTCGGTCGCGAGCGCCTCGCCGTTGCGGGCGAGATTGATCAGCCTGCGGATCCGCGAGCGCATGGCTTCGCCGGGTCCGGCGTGCTTCAGCACGAAACGCGCAAGCTGCAGCAGGCTCTGCGAGTCGACGAGCTTGAAGTCGCGTTTGGTGATGAGCTCGTCGCCGCCGTACAGCTCCCAGAGCCGTGCCGCGTTGCTGCTGCAGCCGGTGTCCTTCAGCAGCAGCGTGTAGAAGAGATCCGAAAGCGCCGCGGGCCCGAGGCCCAGCGTCCGCCCGATGTGCGTGCCGATCCAGCAGGCGCGCAGGCAATGCCCGGCCGGCTGGCCTTCGGTGAGGTCGAGGGCATGACTCAGGGCCGCGATGATCTCCGAGAGGCGCAGTGTCGCCTCCGGCTGCACCGCCGCCGGCATCGATCGATCGGTGAGGAGCAGCGGATCGACGGCGACGTTCATCGCCGCCTTGTAGCAGAGCGGCAGCGCCAGCCTCGTGCTCGCGATCACGATTCAGGGCGAGCGGGACTGCGTGGCGGTGACCTCCTCGGGTTAAGTGAAACCGCGGACCGCCGGCGGCGCCGCATCGACCCGGGATCCGTCGCGGCCGCTCCGCATTGCCGCGCGCAGCGCGATCAATGCGGCACGCGTGGCGAGCGCGCCATCCGCGATCCCGCCGACCAGGCCGCCGAGCCGCTGATCGGCGATCGGCGAGACCGGGCGGCCCCTCGGTACCGGCGGGCTGAAGCCGCCGCGCCTGGTCGGGCCCGGAGCGCCTGGCGGCGCCGCGGGTCACGCCGCCGCGTCGGCCTGCCCCTCACAGCCTGTAATTGACACCCACGGAGAAGAGGTTCGAATCGTACCCGCGCCCGGCATCGTTGCCGCCCGGCAGGTAGGTCCATTCGAGGTTCAGCGCCAGATTCCGCGTGAGTGTGAGATCGCCGCCGACGCCGGCCGACAAGCCGGTGTTGGTCGTATCACCGTCGAGGAAGTTGCGGTGCAGGTGGGTCACGGCGATACCGGCAACGCCGTAGATGGAGAGATCCGGCGTGAGCGCGAGAGCGCCCTTGGCATAAGCGCCCCCGAACGTGCCGGCGCTCACCGAGGCGCCATCGGTCTGATCGCCGGAGATGCCCGTACCCAAGCGCCCCTCGATGGCGAGGAATGACGTCAGCGGCAGGCCTGCGCGCACCACGACAACGCCCGGCGAGACCGAAGGCAGTCCGCTCTCTTCGTATCTCAGCAGGCCGATGCTCGCTCCGACGTATGGATCCAACGTCTGGAATCCACCCATGAGGTGCGCCTGTGCAAACGCAGGAGCGGCCATGGCGCAGGCGGCGAGAGACGCGAACAGCGGGATTGCTTTAAACTTCACCGGCGGGCCCTTTCGTAGAATTCAGTGGCCGATGATTTTGGTCTATCGAGCTGAATCCTTGCTGAACGCGTGCGCAGCGCGACATAGCGAGTCCTGGCCCCCGCTCAAATGGCACGGAACTACCTCATGAAGGACGCGGGGCATCGAGTTCGGATAACATGGGCGCGTATGCGTGTCCAAACCTGCCGATGGACGCCACCCGCGGGCGCTCGATCGGCGGGTTCATACTTCACCTGACCCCGGGGGGAAAGCCACGCCATGACCACTGACGGAAGAAGAACCTCCGCGTTGATCGGTCTCGCGCTTGCGCTCCTGGTCCCCATGGCCGCGGCAGCGGCGGGCGCTCAGGCGGCCAAGGGGAGCCTGGTGCCAAAGGCCGTAGCGTTCGTCCGCACCTTGGCCCAAGGCGATTTCCAGGCCGCGGAGGCGGATTTCACCGCTCAGATGAAGGAGGCCTTGCAGCCGTCGAAGCTCGGCGAAGTCTGGCAGAGGCTGATCAGCCAGGCCGGCCCGTTTGAGGACATCGGCGACAGCAAGACCGTCGTGCAGAACGGATATACCACCGTGGTTGTCAGGACCGACTTCAAGAGCCGGGCGCTCGGGCTCGCGGTGACGTTCGACTCCGCCCGGAGAATCGCCGGGGTGCACTTCGTCCCTCCCCCCTGAGGCGGCCTCGAGGACGCAGGCCATACAGTCAACGGGCAACTGCGCACGCTCACCGCGCCAGACAAGCGGCTCACCTCAACGCTGAATGCAACCCTCCGTGCGGCCGCGGCACGGCGTGGGCCATGATCCCGCGCTGCGGCAAGTCCCGCGGCTTCGTGCAGGGATCTGCGTATACTTCGTGGAGTGCGCTGCCTTGTCAACGATGCGCAGGAGACGCGGCATGAGATTGTCCCGCCTGGTGATGACGGTGGCGCTGACTGCTTTGGCCGGTATCGGGCTCGGCCGGGGCGTTCACGCCCAGGCCTATAGCCCGACACTCTTCTCCCGGATGCGCTGGCGGCCGATCGGGCCATTGCGGGGCGGCCGCGGGCGTGCAGTGGCGGGCGTGCCGAGCGAGCCCAACGTCTTTTATATCGGCAACGACGACGGCGGGGTGTGGAAGTCCACCGATTACGGCAATAGCTGGCAGCCGATCTTCGACAAGGAGCCGACCAGTTCCATCGGCGCCATTGCGGTCGCGGTCTCCGACCCGAACGTGATCTACGTGGGCACCGGAGAGAGCAACATACGGCCGGACCAGGCGACCGGCATGGGCATGTACAAGTCCACCGATGCCGGCAAGACCTGGCGATTCACGGGATTGCGCCAGAGCGAGGACATCGCGATGATCGCGGTGGATCCGCAGGACCCCAACCGCGTGTTCGTCGCCGCGCTCGGGCACGTATATGGACCCAACAGCGAACGGGGCATCTTCCGGTCGCTGGATGGCGGGAAAACCTGGAAGAAGGTGCTCTATGTCAATGAGTACACCAGTGGCGATGACATCGAGATGGATCCGCGCAACCCCGATGTCCTCTACGCCACGCTGTGGCAGCAGCAGCAGGCGCCGTGGGAAAATGGGCAATTTGGCGGAACGGACGGCGGCATCTTCAAGTCTACGGACGGAGGCAACACCTGGAAGAAGCTCACCAGGGGCCTGCCGGCCGTCCAGCAGGCGCTGCTGCGAATCGCGCCGAGCGATCCAAACGTCCTGTACGCGTCGGTTTCGAGCGGGCCGGGAGCCCCCGACGGCAAGGTGGGGATATACCGCTCCAATGATGCGGGCGCGAGCTGGTACGAGGTGACCCACGACCCGCGCCCGGCCGAGAGAATCGGCGGCGGCGACCTGCCGGTGCTGGCGATCGACCCCAGGAACCCGGACATCGTCTACAGCGACACCCCGGTGTTGTGGAAGTCCACCGACGGCGGCAGGACCTGGTTCGGCTTTCGGGGCGCGCCGGGAGGCGACGATTACCAGCAAACCTGGATCAACCCGAAGAACCCCGACATCATGGCGGTCAACAGCGATCAGGGCGCGATCGTCACGGTCGACGGCGGCAGGACCTGGAGCTCCTGGTATAACCAACCGACGGCCGCCATGTACAAGGTCGGCATCGACGACACCTGGCCGTACCGGGTGTGCGGCGGACAGCAGGACAGCGGCTCGGCCTGCGTTCTGGAGCGCGGCAATGACGGCGAGCTCACCGCCCACGATTGGCATCCTGCGGGCATCGAGGAATACGGCGGCGCCGCCCCCGATCCGCTGCACCCGAATCTGATCTATGGCGGCAGGGTCACGGTGTACGACCGCGACACGGGCCAGATCGCCGAGGTCGGTCCCAAGGCCACCCCTGGCGGGGACTACCGCGTCCTGCGCACCATGCCGCTCACGTTCTCGCCGATCGATCTGCACCGGCTGTACTTCGCCTCGAACACGGTGTGGCAGACGGACGACGGCGGGCAGCACTGGAAGCAGATCAGCCCGGACCTGACCCGCAAGACCTGGAAGGTTCCCGCGAGCGTGGGCATGTACAAGGATACCCGCGCGGCGAAGCCGACGGATCGCGGCGTGGTGTACGCGCTCGCGCCTTCGCCGCTCAACAAGGAGCTCATCTGGGCAGGCACCGACGACGGCCTGATCTGGGTTACGCGCGATGGCGGCCGGCACTGGAGCAACGTCACGCCCCCGCAGCTGAAGCCGTTCTGGCGGGTGTTCAGCCTGGAGGCGAGCCACTTCAATCCGAACGAGGCTTATGCCGCGATCAATACCCTGTTCATGGACGACATGCGCCCGCACCTGTTCCGGACCGAGGATGGCGGCAAGCATTGGACCGAGATCGATGACGGCATCACCCCCGATGCGACCACCAACGTGATCCGCCAGGATCCGCAGCGCAGGGACCTGTTGTTCGCCGGGACCGAGACCCAGGTGTGGGTATCGTTCGACAACGGTGATCACTGGCAGTCGTTGCGGCTCAACATGCCGGCGGTGTCGGTGCGGGACCTCGAGGTGCACGGCGACGACCTGATCGCGGCCACGCATGGTCGAGGGTTCATGGTGCTCGACGACATCACGCCGCTGCGCCAGATCGATGCCGAGGTCGCGCAGGCGCCGGCCACCCTGTACCAGCCGGAAACGGCCATACGCGTGCGTTGGGACATGAATCCGCCGACGCCGTGGCGCATGCCGTCGCTGCCGAATCCGCCTCCGGGAGCGATCATCGATTACTATCTGGCGAGCCATGCCGGCGGGCCGGTGACGCTGGACGTCCTTGACGCGAGCGGGAAGCGGGTGCGGCACTTCTCAAGCGCCGATCCCGAGAAGCCCCTCGATCCGGCCAAGCTGGATGTGCCGGACTGGTGGCCGCGCCCGCCGATGAATCTCTCGACCGGGGCGGGGATGCATCGGTTCGTATGGGACATGCATTATCAGCCCGTACCGGGGACACCGAGATTCCTGGATGCGGGTCAGGCGGTTCACCACGACACGCCAGTCGTCCCGAGCTCGCCTTGGGTCATGCCGGGGACCTATACGGTGCGGCTGACGGTGGACGGCCGCAGCTACACGCAGCCGTTGACGGTGAGGATGGACCCGCGGGTGCGGACATCGAAGGCGGCGCTGCAGCAGCAGTTTGCGGCTTCGATGCAGGCCTACCATGAAGCGATCGCGGCAAGCGCGGCGCTTGAGCAAGTGCGGGATCTGGAGAAGCAGATTGCCGCGCGCAAGCCTTCGGCGAGACTGAAGGCTTATCGAAAGCGGCTGGAAGGGCTCTCGGGCCCCGAGACCACCTCGCGGTCCGCGTTCTTTTTCCACCACGGCCCGCCGACGCTTGGCAGCATCCAGGGTTCCTTGCAGATGCTCTTGCGGCGGATGCAGGGAGCCGACAGAGCGCCCACCGCCGCCGACCTGGAGGCGCTCGAGCAGATCGGTACCGAGTACGAGTCGCTGACCAGGCGTTGGGAGAAGCTCGAGAGCCAACGGCCTGCCGGGTCGTGAATCGCCGCGGCTTTCCGCAATGTGGCTCCATCCTCCGAGGGATGGAGCCATGGGGAAGCGCAAGTCCGGGAGCGAGCGCCACGGTCGTCCAGAAGCCGGATGGCTCCATCTTGCGCGACCCCGGGAACACCCTCCGCAGAGCCCGAGCGAGGCCAACGGTGGCGGCACGTACGGCTCGTACCGATCCGGGACGCGGAGCATCGCGGGGCGCGCAGACTTGCGCGCAACAGCCGAGCATCGAGCATGGAAGGGAAGGAGCGGTGCGGACACAGCGCCCGAATGACAAGCGGCGCTTGCTCTGGACGAAGGTCGGAAATGGAGAGAGCAGAGGCTGAGGCGGTCAGCACATGACGGGGCTTCCCGAGCCGGAAATCGGCCCCGTCATTTCGTACTCCTGCCTCCGGAAGGAGGCAGAGGAACAAGGCCTGGTTGCGGGGCGCAGGCTCGCGCTACGCCGCCTCCTTGTAGCCGCCAAAGGATGTGGCGAATTCAGTGGCTGTTTGCTCAGCCATCCGTCTGCGACATCAGCCTCCAGACGCTTTCCGCCCAACTGACCGCGTCCTGGTACGCCTCCGCGATCACCTTCGCCGGCAGCGCCCTGAATCCAACCTGCGCCCACGCCCCCTGCTCATAGCCCTGCACACAGACCAGCGCCTCCCCGATCATGCCCGCCCCCTGCAGCAGTGCGGCACGCACCGAGGCGCCGAGCGGCAGAATGAGCAGCGCATCCGGCAGGGGCATGCCGAGCAGCGCGCCCACGAGCGACAGCAGGCCTGCCATGAAGTAGCTCTGCCGCTCGTTCAGTCCGGCTTGGACGCATAACGCCGCGCAGATCCGCGCACGCACGAGGGCCTGTATCGCCCGATTCGTGGGCCGATCGTCGAAGCCGGCCAACAGGATCGCGGCACATGCTGCGCGAAGCTCCTCGAGTCCCAGCACGACCATCGCGCGGCGGATCGAGTCGACCGGACTCGGCAGCCCGTAGAAGCTCGAATTGACGCACCGCAACAGCCGATAGCAGATCCCGACGTCGCAGGCGATGAGCGTCTCGATGTCGGAAAGCGATGCCTCGGGCTCATTGAGCTTCAAAAGCAGCTTGAGCACCGCCAGCCGGTTGGTGGGGACCCGGCGGGCATCGAAGGTCTCCGGACGCTGCAGGAAGTATCCCTGGTAGCCATCGAATCCCAGCGCCTGACAGCGCTCGAGCTCCTCCCGCGTCTCGACCTTCTCCGCGATCAGTTCGACGCGATGTCCGCGCAAGAGGTCCACGAGCTGTGGCAGTCGCTCGGCGGAGCAGGATTGAATGTCGATCTTGACGATGTCCGCCTGATCGAGCAGCACGGCGTTGCCGGCCCCGGGCTCGAAATCATCGAGCGCGATCCGATAGCCGCGGCGGCGCAGAGCCGTCAATGCCGACACCAGCTCGGCATCGGCATTGACGTCCTCGAGCACCTCGATCACCACGCGCCGCGGCTCGATCGGCGGAGGCTCGGGCGAAGCGAGAAGCTCTCGGAGAAAATTGATGTAGGCCGGCAGCGCACCCGTGAGGCGCTGGCCTGAGCCGCAGCAAGTCCGAATGCCTCGATTACTTGACGGCACCCTGCTCGTTCGAGGCTATCCCCTGGAGATGGTCCTCGCGGAGAAGATCGTTACAGCTCTTGCACGAGGAACGGCCAATAACCGTTGGCGGGACTTCCTTGACCTCTATGTCCTCATCCGGCGCCACGCCGTCGGTGCCCAGACGCTACGGACATCGATGCAGCACGTGGCCCAATATCGTGGCGTACCCCTCTCCCCTTTGAGACTCGCGCTCGCCGGCTTCCCGGAGATTGCGCAAAGCCGATGGTTCGCGTGGCTACGAAAGCAACGGCTGGAAACGTCAACGCCGGCGGAATTCGCCACAGTCCTCGAACTGGTGATCTCCTTTGCCGACCCTCTGATCAGCAATGATCCAACCGCGACCATCTGGAACCCGTTCGAGGGAGCGTGGGGCGACGCTGGATGACCGCCGCCGACCCGAAGCGGACCGCGTGGATGTCCGCTGCGGAGGAAGCTACTGGCGTGTCCGATTGACCCGCTAGGGCCGGCTGCTGCCGAAACGTCACGTGGACCCCATCTAGATGGTCTGATCACCTCAGGCGATTGAGTTCCTTCCCGAACGCCGTCCCCAAGGCCGACGCACCTGAGTCTCAGATCCAGCGCGCGGCGGCCGCGCCGGTGTCGTCGGGGCGGGTGTTGAACGCGATGGCCGCTTGCGGTGCGGCGCGATGGATGGCATTGACCACGGCCTCGAACAGGGCCAGCCGGCTCGGTGGCAAGCGGACACCCGCGCCGATCACCACGCAGTCGTAGCGGCCACCGGCCAGGTGGCGCTCGACGGTCGGGACCGCCGTCTCGTCTGGGTTGAAGTAGCAGTTCTCGGCACGCCAACCCCGCCCGGTCATATCGGCGAGCGCGAGCTTGACTCCCGCGTGGATCTTCTCCGCAGTCAT
>DAHUXV010000193.1 GCA_027306985.1 Gammaproteobacteria bacterium
ATGACTCGAGCCGTGTTTACTACGGGTTCACCTCGTTCCTGTATCCGAAGCGGGTCTACCGCTACGAGGTGCGGCGGGGGATCACGCGCACGATCTTCAAGCCGGCGCTTCGTTTCGGGGCGTCCCGCTACATCACGCGACTGGTCTTCTATCGCTCCAAGGACGGCACCCGGGTGCCGATGTTCATCGTCAGCGACAAAGACGTGAAGCTCGATGGCCGCAATCCCACCATCCTCTACGGCTACGGCGGCTTCGACATCACGATCACGCCGTATTTCGATCCCATGCTGCCGGTATGGCTCGAGCTCGGCGGTGTGTACGCGGTGCCCAATCTGCGCGGCGGCGGCACCTACGGCGAGAAGTGGCACCAGGCCGGCATGCTCGGCAACAAGCAGAACGTGTTCGACGATTTCGCCTGGGCCGCCAAGTACCTCATCGCGCACGGCTATACCTCCTCGAAGCACCTCGGCATCCAGGGCTACTCCAACGGCGGACTGCTCACGGGCGCCTCGATCACCGAGCGGCCGAGCCTCTTCGGCGCCGCCTACATCGGCCATGGCGTGCTCGACATGCTGCGCTATCAGGACTTCTCGGGAGGCGCGCTCTGGGCGCCGGAGTATGGCCTCTCGAGCAACCCGAAGGCCTTCAAGTGGCTCTACGCCTACTCGCCGCTGCAGAACATCCGCAAGGGCGTCTGCTATCCGCCGACGCTGATCACGACCTCGTGGGATGACGATCGGGTCGTGCCGATGCACGAGTTCAAGTTCGCGGCCAGCATGCAGTCCGTGCAGCGCTGCCCGAACCCGATCCTGCTGCGCACCACCGGCGCGACCAGCCACACGTACATGCCGACCGACAAGCAGATCGCGCAGCGCTCGGACGTGTGGGCGTTCGAGGCCCAGGCGCTGGGAATCAAGTGACGGTCAGGCGGCGGCGAGCACGCTGCCGCTCGCCTCGCCGAAGCCGATCCGGGCGCATCCGGGCCGCTCGCACCAGCCCCGCAGGATCACCCGGTCGCCGTCCTCCAGGAACGTGCGCGTCTCGCCTCCCGGCAGCTGCAGCGGCCGCGCGCCGCCCTGGGTGAGCTCGAGCAGCGAGCCGGCTTCCTCCGGGGCGGGACCGGACTGCGTGCCGCTGCCGAGGAGGTCTCCGGACTCGAGGTTGCAGCCGTTGACGGTGTGGTGCGCGACCATCTGCGCGATCGACCAGTAGCTGTGGCGGAAGTTGGTGCGCGCCAGCCGCTGCGGCCCGGTGCCGCCGGCCCGCATGGCCGCGGTCTCGAGCGCCACCTCGAGCTTCAGGTCGAGCGCGCCGCCCGCGCGCAGCTGCGCGCAGTCGAGATAGGGCAGGGGTTGCGGGTCGTCCGCCGGCCGGCTCCAGGGCAGCCGGTAAGGGGCGAGCGCCTCCAGGGTCACGACCCAGGGCGAGATCGTGGTGGCGAAGCTCTTGGCGAGGAAGGGACCGAGCGGCTGGTATTCCCACGGCTGGATGTCCCGCGCCGACCAGTCGTTGAGCAGACACAGGCCAAACACGTGCTCCTCGGCCTGCGCGATCGGGATCGGAGCGCCGAGGCGGTTGCCGGATCCGATGAGCACACCGACCTCGAGCTCGAAGTCGAGCCGCCCGCTGGCGGCGAGCTGCGGCCGCTCGGCGCCGCGCGGCATGATCTGTCCCCGCGGCCGCAGCACCTGCTGGCCGGAGACGCCGATCGAGGAGGCGCGGCCGTGGTAGGCGATGGGCACCCACTTGTAGTTGGGCAGCAGCGGCTGGTCCGGGCGGAAGATCCGCCCGACCGCGGTGGCGTGGTGAATCGACGTGTAGAAATCGGTGTAGTTGCCGATCCTGGCCGGCAGCGTGAATTCCGCCTCGCTCTGCGGGATGAGCGCGGTGGCGATCTGCGCCGCCTGCGGCGCGCCCTCGCGCAGACACTCCGACAGCCCGCGGCGCAGCGCGACCCACGCCGGCCGTCCGAGCGCCATCAGCCGATTCAGCGACGGCTCGGCGCAGGCGGCGAGCGCCTCGGCGCCGAGACCGCCGAACGGGGTCAGCATGTCGAGCGCGCCGAGGTCGAGCACGCTGTCGCCGATGGCGACGCCGCAACGGAAGTTCTCGCCGCGCCCCGAGCGGCGAAAGACGCCGAGCGGCAGGTTCTGGATCGGGAAGTCGCAGCCGGGGAGGTTGGCGGAGCGCACCCAGCTGCGCAGCTTCGGGTCGTGCGTCGAGTCGGGGCCGATGCTCATCGGCCGACCTCCTTCACTGCGCCGCCGGCGGGCTGAAGCGCTTCGTCAGCCCGTGCCAGCACTGCGCGTAATCGGGTTGCAGCTGCGGCAGCTCGAGCGCGAGGCGCGTCGGCCGGATCAGGGTTCGGGTCTCGAACATGAAGGCCATCGTATCGCCGATGCGCTGCGGCTTTCGGGTGTCGGCGCTCAGCGCGCGCTCGAAAGTCCCGGCATCCGGGCCGTGGCCGGTCATGCAGTTGTGCAGCGACGCCCCGCCGGGCTCGAAGCCGTCCGCCTTGGCGTCGTAGACGCCATGGATCAGCCCCATGCACTCGCTGGCGATGTTGCGGTGAAACCAGGGCGGCCGGAAGGTGTCCTCCCCGGCGAGCCAACGCGGCGGGAAGATGACGAAGTCCACCGAGTCGACGCCCGGCGTGTCGCTGAGCGCCTGCAGCACCAGGAAAATGGAGGGATCCGGATGATCGTAGCTCACCGAGCCCATGGTGTTGAAACGGCGCAGGTCGTATTTGCAGGGGGCGTTGTTGCCGTGCCAGGCGACCACATCGAGCGGCGAGTGATCGAGCGCGGCCGACCAGAGCTCCCCGCCGAGCTTCGCCACGAGCTCCATCTCTCCCTCGCGATCCTCGTACCAGGCGACCGGCGTCTGAAAATCGCGCGGGTTGGCGAGGCCGTTCGAGCCTATGGGACCTAAGTCGGGCAGGCGCATCGGCGCCCCGAAGCTCTCGCAGACGTAGCCGCGCGCCTGACCGTCCGGGAGCTCGACCCGGAAGCGCAGCCCGCGCGGAATCAGCAGCACCTCCTGCGGCGCGGCCTCGATCGTCCCGAGCTCGGTCGCCACCCGCAGCCGTCCGAGCTGCGGCACGATGAGCAGCTCGCCGTCGGCGTCATAGAAGAAGCGGTCGCGCATCGAGCGGTTCGCGAGATACCAGTGGATCCCGCAGCCCGCATGGCTGTCCGGCGAGCCGGTGCCGCCGAGCGTGAGCAGGCCGTCGACGAAGTCGGCCGGCTCCCGCGGAATGGGCGGCGGGCTCCAGCGCAGCGGATTGGGTGAGACGGAGAGACCCTCGAAGCGTCCGGCGAGGCCGCGATGCGCCAGAGGGCGGAAGGGACGCGCGAGCACCGCGGCCGGCCGGATGCGATAGAGCCAGCTGCGGCGGTTGGTCTGCCGCGGAGCGGTGAAGGCGGTTCCGGAGAGCTGCTCGGCATACAGGCCGTACGGGCAGCGCTGGGGGGAATTGCGGCCCTGCGGCAGCGCACCGGGCAGAGCCTCGGTGGCGAAGTGGTTGCCGAATCCCTGCAGGTATTGGAGGGGCGCCGGCGCGGCACCCTCTGCGGCAGCAATCGCGGTGCTCATCACTCACTCCCGGTATGCTTCGGGTCTATGATCGCACAAATGGTTGCGCGCGCAACTTTTACGCGGGGACGGCCATGATCGCCCGGGCTGCGAGCGAGCTCGGACTCGAGCTCGCCGCCTTCGTGCCCTATCGGCTCAACCGTCTCGCCGTCGGCGTCAGCAATCATCTCTCCGACATCTACCGGGAACGCTTCGGCCTCGACGTTCCGGCGTGGCGCGTCATGGCCACCGTGGGCTCGCAGCACGGCTGCACCGCCCAGTACATTGCGCAGAGCACCCGGATGCACAAGACCCGCGTCAGCCGCGCCATCGCCCATCTGGAAAAGCGCGAGCTGATCGAGCGCGCCCCGAGCACCGCCGACCGGCGCGAGCGCGAAGTACGCCTCACCAAGGCCGGCCGGCGGATGTATGCGGAGCTCGTGCCGCTGGTACTCGAGCGCGAGCGGGATCTCCTGGCGTGCATGCCCCGGGAGCAGCTGCGGGGGTTGCTCGCGGGCATGGAGGCGCTCGAGACATTCCTCGGCCTGCAGGATTAGGACCATGGCTTCCTCCCATCCTCCGCAGCAAGGCGCGGTGGTCGTCGCGCGCTCGGCGCTCCTGACGCTGACGGCGACGCCTTCGGACCATACGCTCGCGCTGCGGGTCACCCGCCTTGCGGACCATCGGCTCATCGCAGGCCAGGGCAGGGTGACCGCGACTCTGGACGGCCGCCCGGTGTCGCTCACCGCCGAGCCGGGCGGCGCCTATCTGCTCTCGAGGAGCGGCGGCGGGGGCACACAAGAGCTGCGCGTCGTGGTCGCGCACGATGGCATCCGTGAGCTGCTCTCGGGCACGGTGACCGTGCCCCGGCACCGCAGCGCGCTCGAGTCGCTGGAAGGGCACGGCATGGCGGCCTGGTGGGTGCTCAACGTCGCCGTGATACTGATCGCCGTGATCGTCATCTCCCGGCACAGGCGCTGACACGATGAAGAGCTACAAATACTACGATCTCATCCTCGGCGCCTACGTCTGCGTGCTCCTCTGCTCCAATCTCATCGGGCCGGCGAAGGTCTCCACGGTACAGGTGCCGCTCGTCGGGCCGGTCACCTTCATGGCGGGCGTGCTCTTCTTCCCGATTTCCTACATCTTCGGCGATATCCTGACGGAGGTGTACGGCTACGCCCGCGACCGCCGTTGTGTCTGGGCGGGATTCGCGGCGCTGGCGTTCGCCGCGCTCATGTCCTACGTCATCGTGCGGCTGCCGCCCGCGAGGTTCTGGGAGAGCAAGCAGGCGGCCGTGGTGGCGATTTTCGGCAGCACGCCGCGCATCGTCGCCGCCTCGATGATCGCTTTCTGGTGCGGCTCCCTCGTCAACAGCTACGTGCTGGCGCGGATGAAGCTGTGGACGGGCGGCCGTTGGCTGTGGACGCGGGTGGTCGGCTCGACCGTGTGCGGCGAGCTGGTGGATTCCGGGCTCTTCTACACCATCGCATTCGCCGGATCGTGGACGCCGGCGGAGCTCCTCACGGTGAGCGCCACCCAGTACGTGCTGAAGTCGGCATGGGAGATCGTCATGACCCCGGTGACGTATCGGATCGTCGGCTTCCTGAAGCGCTCCGAGCAGGAGGACTACTTCGACCGCGGCACGGACTTCACGCCGTTCTCGCTCAGCATGCGCCCGTCGCGGCAGGCCTTCGTGAGCCCGCTCGAGGGATAGCGTGAGCTCGCTGGACTCGCTCGCGATGGCTCGAGGCACGGAGGTACGATAGCCCGATGCTCGAATCCGAGGCTCGTTATTCGTCCCGCCGCGGCCTCACCGCGCGCGAGGCGGCGCAGCGGCTGCGGGCCGAGGGCCCGAATGCGCTGCCGGAGCTCGAGCGCCGCACCGCGCTGCGCATCGCCGTCGAGGTGGTGCGCGAGCCCATGTTCGCGCTGCTGCTCGGCGCGGGCGTGCTCTACCTGCTCATCGGCAGCCGCGGCGAGGCGCTGGTGCTGTTCGCATTCGCCTGCTTCTCGGTCGGGATCGCCATCGTCCAGGAGGGCAGGAGCGAGCGGGTTCTGGAAGCGCTGCGCGACCTGACGAGCCCGCGGGCGCTCGTCATCCGGGACGGCGAGCAGGTGCGCATTGCGGGGCGGGAGGTCGTGCGCGGGGACTTGCTGGTGCTCGCCGAGGGCGACCGCGTTCCGGCGGACGCCATGTTGATTTCCGGCGACGATGTGCAGGCGGACGAGAGTCTGCTCACGGGCGAGTCCGTTCCGGTGCGCAAGCGCGCCTCGCCCGGATCGGCGTCGCTCGCGTCCGGCGAGATGGCGCCGGGGGGCGATGATCCTGCGCTGGTCCTCTCGGGCACGCTGATCGTCACGGGCGGCGGCCTGGCCGTAGCCACGGCCACGGGCCTCCGCAGCGAGATCGGCAAGATCGGCCATGCCGTCACACGAATCACGCCGGAGCCGGCGCGCCTGCAGGTTCAGACGCGGGGATTCGTGACCGGCTTCGCCATCGTCGGACTGTCGGTGAGCGCCGTCGCCGTGCTGCTCTACGGCTTGCTGCGGGGCGCCTGGCTGCAGGGCCTGCTCGGCGGCATTGCGCTCGCCATGTCCTTGCTGCCGGAGGAGTTTCCTCTGGTCCTGACCATCTTCATGGTGATGGGCGCCTGGCGGCTGTCGCGCTCGCAGGTGTTGACTCGCCGGCCGGCGGCCATCGAGACCCTCGGAGCGGCCACGGTGCTTTGCACCGACAAGACCGGAACGCTCACGCGCAATCTCATGTCGGTCGCGTGGCTGGAGCGCGGTCCGCAGTGCGCGGCAGCCCTGGATGGGCCTCGGGAAGGGGGGCTGCCCGACCCCAAGCTGGGCGATCTGCTCGAGACCGCCGTGTTGGCGAGCCGGCCCGAAGCGGTCGATCCGATGGACCGCGCGCTGGTGCGGCTGGCGGGCGAGTCCGGTCTCGGCGGAGCCGGGGCGGAGCTCGTCCGCGGCTATCCCTGGATGCCGGAGCTGCCGGCGCTGGTGCAGGTCTGGCGCCGCGCGGACGGCACGCTCGTCGCGGCAGCGAAGGGAGCGCCGGAGGCGATTGCAACCCTTTGCCGGCTCGACCCGGCGGCCGTGCAGGCGATGCGCGCCAGGGTGGAGGAGCTGGCGCACCGGGGGATGCGGATGCTCGCGGTGGCGTCCGCCCCGCTCGCAACCGCGACGGTGCCGGAGCGCGCCCTCGAGCTGCCGCTCGAGCCGGTCGGGCTGATCGGCTTCCTCGACCCGCTGCGCCAGGGCATTCCCGAGGCCGTGCGCGAGTGCCGCTCGGCGGGCATCCGCGTGGTGATGATCACCGGCGATCATCCCGAGACGGCGCGCGCCATCGCGAAGCAGGCCGGCATCGAGCACGAGACGGTCATGACCGGCGCGGAGCTGGCTCGGCTCGATGAGCCATCGCTGCGCGAGCGCGCCACCGGCGTCTCGGTCTTCGCGCGGATCACGCCGCAGCAGAAGCTGCGCATCGTCTCGGCGCTCAAAGCCGCCGGGGAAGTCGTCGCGATGACCGGCGACGGCGTCAACGATGCTCCGGCGCTCCGATCGGCGCATATCGGCATCGCCATGGGACAGCGCGGGACCGACGTCGCGCGCGAAGCCTCCTCCCTCGTCCTGCTCGACGATGACTTCAACTCCATCGTGCGCGCCGTCCGGCTCGGCCGGCGCATCTACGACAATCTGGTGAAGGCGGTGGGCTACATCCTGGCGATCCATCTGCCGATCGCGGCGTTGGCGCTCGTGCCGATAGCCATGGGCCGGCCCCTGGTGCTGACCCCGATGCTGATCGCGATCCTCGAGCTCATCATCGACCCGGCGTGCTCGGTGGTGCTCGAGGCGGAGCGCGACGAGCAGGACGTCATGAGGCGACCGCCGCGCGCTCCCGACGCCAAGCTCCTCTCGCGCCCGCTGCTCGTGAGCGGATTCCTGCAGGGCGTGCTCGCGATCGCGGCGGTATGCGGCGTGTTTCTGTACGCGACGCGGCACGGCCTGTCCGCGGACGTGGTCCGCTCGATGGGATTCGTGACCCTGGTCGGCGCCAATTACGTGCTCATCTTCGCCAATCGCAGCTTCAGCGCCTCTCTCCTGGTGGGCCTCACGCGCCCGAATCCGTGGCTGTGGATCAGCTTGGCGTCGGCGGCCGGCTCGCTCGTGGCCGTTTTCGCCATCCCCGCCTTGCACCGCTTCCTCGGCCTCGGGCCGCTCGCGGCCCCCCAGTTCCTGCTCTGCGCGGCAGCGGCGGTGGTCCTGCTCGGGGCACTCGAGGGGGTGAAGGCGGTCAGCGTTCGGTCAGCTTCGGCGTTGTAAGCTTCGTGGCAGGCCTGAACGAAGGCTGTCACGGTACGTCCAAATGGACGGCAGGGCACGGCATATGAGAGGCATGGCAAGACTCACTGATGGCGTTGCCGCGGCTGCGGCTCTGGCGGCTTCGCTCGTGCTGATGGCGGTGCCCGCGGCAAGGGCGGCGCCTCCCCGCGTCCCGTTCCGCGGGCACTTCGTCGCCCGCGGCCCGATGATGAGGGGTCCGGAAATGCGGGGTCCCGCAATGAGGGGCCCCGTGATGCGCGGGCCGGTCATGCGCGGCGGGCCGGTCATCGCGCGCGGTGACATGCATTTCGCGCCTGGGGCGGGGCGGCGCGCGTTCCGCGGTCCGCCGGCCCGGGTGCATTTCGCGGGGGTGGCGCCCCAGTACGAGGGTCACGCCGACGGCGGCCGCCGCGACTGGGGCCACGCCGATGGCGGCCGGCGTGACTGGGGTCATGGCGGCGATTGGCACGGCGATGCGCACCGCGATTGGCGCGGCGGTGACGAGGGCCATTTCCGGGGCGGTCCGCGTTACGCCGTGCCTCAGGGCTGGATCGGCATGCATCCGGACTGGGACGGTGGGCATTACCCCGGCTACTGGGTGCGCCCGTGGGGTCCGCAATGGATGCCGGGCTACTGGGGCGGAGGATACTGGGGCGGCAGCTTCTGGCCTCACGTATACCTCGGCTGGAACTTTCCCTGGTTCCTGGGGGCGCTTCCGGTGGGCTGCGTCACCTATTGGTGGGGAGGCGTCCCGTACTACTACTGGCAGGGCGTGTACTACGTGTGGAGCCCTGATTATGGTCAATACGTGGTGACGGACCCGCCGCCGCTGACCGGCGGCACTGCCGTGGGGGCGGCGGCGCCGTCCGCGCAGGCGCAGTCCTCATCCGGCAGCGGCCAGGGTGGGCTCAGCCTCTACGTCTATCCGAAGAACGGCCAGAGCAAGCAGCAGACGGAAAACGACCGCTATCAGTGCCACGAGTGGGCGGTGGGGCAGACAGGCT
The DNA here is from genome assembly GCA_027306985.1 of Gammaproteobacteria bacterium. Classification (GTDB taxonomy): domain Bacteria; phylum Pseudomonadota; class Gammaproteobacteria; order Steroidobacterales; family Steroidobacteraceae; genus 13-2-20CM-66-19. The sequence goes on from DAHUXV010000193.1 coordinate 8,910, forward strand.
TCGACCCCGTCAACCCCGCCAACGATACCCAAGCCTCGACGGCAACACCCTCGAGTTACAAGCGCGCGGTGACCGCGTGTCTCGAGGCACGCGGCTACAGCGTGCGATGACGGCCGATCAGACCGTATTCCTGTTCGACGTCGACAATACACTGCTAGACAACGACGCCATACAGGATGACCTGAGCGCCCACCTCGAGCGGGAGTTCGGCCGGCCGCAGCGCGATCGTTACTGGAGCCTCTTCGAGGCGCTGCGTGCGGAGCTGGGCTACGCCGATTATCTCGGCGCGCTGCAACGCTACCGCCTGGAGAACCTCGATGAGCCGCATCTGCTGCTCATGTCCTCGTTCCTGGTGGACTACCCGTTCGCGAACCGGCTCTACCCGCGCGCGCTGGAAGTGCTGGAGCACTGCCGCCGCTTCGGGCCGACCGTCATCCTGTCCGACGGGGACGTGGTCTTTCAGCCGCGCAAAGTCCGCCGCGCCGGCCTCTGGGACGCGGTGGAGGGGCGGGTGCTCATCTATCTGCACAAGGAGCGGATGCTCGAGGCCGTCGTGCGCCGCTTCCCCGCATCGCGTTACGTGATGGTGGACGACAAGCTGCGCATCCTCACGGCCATGAAGCGCGAGTGGGGCGACTCTCTGACCACGATCTTCCCGCGCCAGGGTCACTATGCCCGCGACCCGAAGGAAATCGCCGCCTATCCGGCCGCGGACGTGACCGTCGAGCGGATCGGCGATCTGCTCGAGGTGATCGAGTAGGCTCGAAGCTGCCCTCGACCCGAGTCTCTACGAGGGCTCGGTCGCCAGGAAGACGAGCGAGCACTCGGCGCGCTCGAGCAGCGCCGTGGCGACGTCCCCGAAGTTCAGCGGGTCGCCGGGCCGGGGGCTGACCCCCATGACCAACATGTCGTGACGCCCCGCGGCGATCTCGCGCAGTATCGCCGTCTCCGCCTCGCGGTGGTTGCGCACCGCGGATCGCACATTGACCGAGTAGGCGCGTGCGAGCTGCACGATCTCCTCGGTGATGGGGTTGCGGGATGGCTCGTCGTCGACATCGTCCTGCCGGCCGAAGAGCGCGCCGAGCCGCTTGTGCAGCGGCGCGCGGCCGGCGCTGCGCCCCGCGATGTGAAGCGCCGTCACCGAGCCGCGCGAGGCCTGGGCCAGCGCCACGGCGAGCTCGGCGCCGCGGCGGGAGATGCTCGTTCCCGATACGGGCACCAGAATTTTGAGCGGCGCGCGCATCCTCCCGGAGCGATGCTCGCGCCGCGCGACCACCACGGCGAACGGCCCGGAGAAGCCGGCGGCGCTCTGCGCGATCGCGCGCAGAAGCTTCGGGCCCTGGGCCGCGGCCTCACGGCCGATCAGGAGCAGCCCGTAGCCCTTGCGGTTCTCGGCGCGGATCGCCTCGGCGCCGGGTTGCGGCTCCTCCACCCGCAGCGTCAGGTCGAGCGGCTCCGCGCCGCCGTGCTCGGCGCCGCCCGACTCGGCCGCCTCGCGGATCACGGCCGTCGTCCGCTCGGCCGCGGCGCGCTCGGGCGCCGCGCGCTCGAAATGCATGGCCGTCGCGGGAATCCGCCGCAGCCCGGCGAGCAGTCCCGCGAGGCGCGAAGCGAGCTGGCCGCTCGGACTCGAGTCGGCGGCGAGCAGCAGCCGCTCGACACCGGAGAGGAAGCCGCGTGCCTCCAGCGCCTCGCGCTCGAGGCGCGCGGCTTCCTCGGGCCTCATCGGCAGGCGCTCGAGCGCCCAACGCAGCATCGGCGGCATCGCCAGCGTCGTCACCAGGGCCATGACCACGATGGCCGTGAAGAAGCTCTGGTCGATGAGACCCATCGAAAGTCCGATGGAGGCGATGATGACCTCCGTCGAGCCGCGGGCGTTCATGCCGCAGCCCACGGCCAGGGACTCCGCGCCCGTGAGCCCCGCGAGCCGGCCGCCGAGGGCGGCCCCCGAGAACTTGCCCACGCTCGCAACGACGATGAGGCCGGCGGTGAGCAGCAGCATGTTGGGACGGCCGAGGGATGCGACGTCGGTGGCGAGCCCCGCCAGCCCGAAGAAAACCGGCATGAAGAGCGCGACGATGAGGCCCCGCAGCTGCTCCTCGATGTGTCGTGTCAGGATGGGCGACTCGCCGATGAGGATGCCGGCGACGAAGGCGCCGAGCACCGTCTGCACGCCGATCGCGTCCGTGGCCAGCGCCATCGCCCCCATGATCACCAGGATGACGGTGATCACCGGCAGCTCGCTCACGAAGTGGTCGTTGGTCCAGCGGATCACCAGGAAGACGAGCCGCCGCCCCACGGTGATGCTGAGCGCGAGGAAGGCGAGGGTGCCCAACACGCTGCGCATGAGTCCGCCGATATCGATGCTCCCGTGGCGGGCGAGCCCGAGGAGCACCGACACCAGTATCCACCCGATCGCATCGTCGATGATGGCCGCGGCGAGCATGATCTGGCCGACCGTGCGCCGGATGAAGCCGAGGTCGCGCACCACGGCGGCGACGATCTTGACCGAGGAGACCGCGAGCGCGGTGCCGATGAAGAGCCCGAGCAGCAGCCGCTCGTGCGGCCTGACCAGCATGGGAGCCGGCAGCAGCTCGATCGCGAGCACACCGCAGAGGAAGGGCAGCGCGATGCCGGCGAGCGATACGTTGACCGCGGCGCGTCCGGCGCCGCGCATGACCGACAGGTCCGTCTCCATGCCGGTGAGCAGCAGCAGCAGCAGCACCCCGAGCTGCGAGACCGCGGCGAGCATGGCCTGCTGCTGCGGCAGGTGCGGAAAGAGGGCGAGCTCGGCTCCGGGGGAGAGGTGGCCGAGGACCGAAGGGCCGAGCACGATGCCGGCGAGGAGCTGCCCCATCACCGGCGGCTGGCCCCACCGCGAGAGGAGCTCCCCGAGCAGGCGCCCGGCGAGCAGCAGCACCACGATCTGCGACAGGAAGATGGCGGCCGATGCGCCCAGATCCGAAGGATGCACGCCCCTTACCCCGGGTTGCCCTGGCAGCTTCTGCGCATCAGAGTCTAGCGGGGCCGGGAGGATGCCGGCCATGCCATAATTCGCTCATGCAGCCGGTCGAGTCCCTCTCCGCGACCCCGAGCGCCGCGGACTCCCCGGCGTCGCGGTATTCGCACGCGACCATCCTCGTCTGCCGTCCGAATACGCGCCTCGGCAATGCCCTGCTGATGACACCGCTCATCGAGGAGATCGAGGCGAGGCTGCCCTCGGCCCGGGTGGAGATCCTGACGGCCTGTCCGGCCGCGCACGAGGTGTTCCGGGAATACCCGTCGGTGCGCCGCGTGCATCAGCTGCCGTTTCGCGGCGCTCGCCACCCGCTGCGGCATCTGCTGACGCTGCTGCGCGTGCGGCGGGTGCGCTACGACATCCTGATCGATCCCTGCCCCAGATCCTGGACTTCCCGCTTCCTGGCGCGGCATTTCGCCGCACGCCTGAAGCTCGGCTTCTCGAGCGGCCACAAAGCCGATGACATCGACCTCAGCGTGCCCTTCGCGGGCGCCCCGCCGCACATGGGCGAGTACCCCGTGTATCTGCTGCGCCGCGGCCTGCTCGGGCTCGAGGAGGATGCCGCCCGCGCGGAATTTCCCAAGCTCGGCATCCGCCTCACCGAGGCCGAGCGCACCGCCGGCCGGGAGCAGATCGGGCGCCTCCTCGGCCCCGCCGGCGCGGGTCCGGTGGTGGCCGTAGCGGCGCACGCCACCGGCGCGAAGCGGTTCACCGTCGACTGGTGGCGCCACATGATCGCCAGCCTGCGCACCCGCATGCCGGGCGTGACGGTCATCGAAATCCGGCCGCCCAACGGGGTGGCGGCGCTGCCGGAGCTGCCGGCGTACTCCTCGCGCAGCGTGCGCCAGGTCGCCTCGGTGGCGGCGGCGGCGGATTGTTTCGTCTGCGCCGACTCCGGCCTCATGCACCTCGGCGCGGCCACCGACGCCACGACCGTCGGGCTCTTCAAGGTCACCGAGCCGCGGCTCTATGCGCCGCGCCGGGGCGCGAGCTGCGCGCTGACGGCGAGCGACGGCGCTCCGGAGGGAGTCGCCGAGCGCGTGGCGCAGCTGCTGGCGTGACGCGCTGGATCCGGGCTCCTGCGCCAACGCAGCGCGCCAGGAGCGCGGTTCTGCGCCCGCGGCCCGCTCGGCGGCGCGAAGCAGTGCTTCGCTGCAAGGCGCCGCCGCGTGGTGGGCACATGCCTGTGCCTATGATTCAGGCGTCGTCCGCACTTCCAACCAGCCGGTGAGCAGGGCGGCGCGGTTCGCGCTGGCCCCCACCAGGATCTCGATCGCTCCGGGCTCGAGCGCCGGCTCGAGATCCGGGCCGAGCGAGCGCAGCTGTGCGATGGCAAGGGGCAGAGTCAGCGTGCCGCGCGCGCCCGGATCGAGGGCGATCCTGCCGACCCCGCGCAGCTCGAGCAGCGGCGGCGCGACGCGCGACTTCAGGCGGCGGGTGAAGAGAAACACCGTCTCCTGCGCGCGCCGGCGGCCCTGATTCTCCACCTCCACGCTCACCTGCACCGTCGCTGACTCCGTGCCCGAATCCGGCACGACGCGCAGATGGCTCAGGGTGAAGCGTCCATAAGTCAGCCCGTGCCCGAAGGGGAAGAGCGGCTCGGGGGACTCGTCGATGTACCGGCTCGAGAAGGGGCCCGGCGGATCGACGGGGCGGCCGCCGCGCCGCTGCCCGAAGTCGAGCGGGATCTGCCCGACGGCGCGCGGCCAGCTGATCGGCGTGCGTCCGCTCGGCGAGGTACGCCCCGTCAGGATGTCCGCCAGCGCGTGCCCCGCCTCGCAGCCCGGGAACCAGGCCGCGAGCAGCGCAGCCGCGCGCTCCGCCAGCCAGGGGACTACGAGCGGCCGGCCGCTGAAGAGGACGGCGATGACGGGGATTGCGCGCGCGCCAGCACGCTCCAGCACCGCTTCCGCCAGCTTCCGCTGGCGGCCGGGAAGTCCCGGATGGGCTCGTGAGGCGGCCTCGCCGCTCATGGTGGCTGCCTCGCCCAGACAGAGAACCACGGCCTGTGCGCCGTCGCAGAGCTCCAGGGCGGCGGCAATGCCGCTGTCGTCCGATCCGGCGATGTCTACACCGCACGCATGGAGGACCTCCGCTCGCGGTAGCGCGGCGCGCATGCCGGCGAGCACGCTGATCTGCGCGTCCGGCTCCGCAGCAGACCACCAGGGTCCGCGCATCTCGGCGGGCGCATCGGCCAGTGGCCCGATGAGCGTCACACGGCGGATGTCGCTGGCGAGCGGCAGCGCATCGTCCCGGTTCGTCAGCAGCACGATCGAGCGCGCGCCGACGTCCCGGGCGAGGCGGCGCCGCTCGCCCAAGGCGGCGGCGCTCTCCGCGGCCGCGCCGCGGCGATACGGGTCGTCGAAGAGGCCGAGCCGTGCCTTCAGGGACAACACCCTGCGCACGGCCTCGTCGATCCGCTCGAGGCTGACGAGCCCGCGCTCGAGCGCCGCGGGCAGACCTTGCAGGTAAGCCCCGGAGACCATGTCGATATCGACGCCGGCCTCGAGCGCGAGGGCCGCCGCCTCGACGAGGTCGGCGGCGACGCCGTGCTGGATCAGCTCCGCGATGGCGTTGTAATCGCTGACCAGGACGCCCTCGAAGCCGAGCTGCCGGCGCAGGCGCCCGCGCAGCATGCCGGCGTGCGCGGTCATGGGGATGCCGGCGAGATCGGTGAAGGCCGGCATCACCGCGGCGACGCCCGCGGCCACGGCGGCCGCGAAGGGCGGCATGTGGACCTCGAGCAGCGCCCGCTCGGAGACGTCCACCGAGGCATACTCGCGGCCGGCGGTCACCGCTCCATAGGCACAGAAGTGCTTGGCGACGGCCGCAAGGGAGTCGGCCGCCGCCAGATCATCGCCCTGGTAGCCGCGCACCTTGGCCGCCGCCAGGCGCTCTGCGACCCAGGCCGATTCGCCGGGACCCTCGACCGTCCGGCCCCAGCGCGGGTCGCGGGACACGTCGAGCATCGGCGCGAAGGTCATGGCGATGCCGTCCGCGGCCGCCTCGCGGGCGGATTCCCGCGCCGTCAGCGCCCAGGCCTCGGGGTCGAACAGCGCCGCTTCCCCCAGAGGCGCCGGAAAGAGCGTGCGGTGGCCGTGGATGACATCGAGCCCGATGAGCAGGGGTATCCCCAGCCGGGATTCCTCGACCGCGATGCGTTGCATTTCTCGGGCGGCGGCCGCCCCGATAAGATTGAGCAGATTGCCGATCCGGCCGGAGCGGATGTCGCCCACGGAATGGCCGGCGATCACCGGTCCGGTCACGGTGTGGCTGGCGGCCATCATGGTGAGCTGACCGAGCTTCTCGGTCAGGGTCATCCGGCCGATCAGCGTCTCGATGCGCCGTGGGTCTCGTGGTTTCAGTGCGTTCATGATGAGTACGATGATAGACGGGGAAGACGACAGCAGCGACAGTCACTCGCCGGAGACCGAAGCCGAGCATTCCGGCCTCGTGCCGCAGCTCGTCATGATGGCGCGGGCGCTGCTCGCCTCGCCGGTCGGCAAGTCGCTCATCGCGCTCACCGTGGCGGCCTTCGTGGTGATCGTGGCCACCGCCTACGGACAGGTGTGGCTCAATCGCTGGAACCAGCCCTTCTACGATGCGCTGACGCGGCGGGACTACCGCGACTTCCTCTACCAGCTCGGCATGTTCTTCGTCATCGCCGGCAGCCTCCTCGTGCTCAACGTGGCGCAGCGCTGGCTGGTGGAGGCGCTGAAAGTGAAGCTGCGCGAGGGCCTGGTCGGGGACCTGATCCGCGACTGGATGAGCCCGCGGCGCGCCTTCTGGCTCGCCAATGCCGGGCCCATGGGCGTCAATCCCGATCAGCGCATGCACGAGGACGCGCGCCACCTCTGCGAGCTCTCGGCCGCCCTCGGCACGGAGCTGATGCAGGCCTCGGTGCTGCTCGTCACCTTCATCGGCGTCCTCTGGGTGCTGTCCCGGGGCTTCTCGATGACGATCGCCGGGCACGAGGTCCCCGTGCCCGGGTACATGGTGTGGGCCGCGATTCTCTACGCGGGGCTCGGCTCGCTGCTTTCCTACTGGGTGGGCGGGAGCCTCATCGGGCGCAACGCCGAGCGCTACGCGCGCGAGGCGGACCTGCGCTTCGCGCTGGTGCGGGTGAACGAGCACCTGGACGGCATCACCCTCGCCGCCGGGGAGGAGGGCGAGCGGCGGCGCCTCGAGTCGAGCCTCGGGGCGGTGCTGCGGGCCACCTGGCGGCTCGTCACGGGACTCACCAACCTCACCTGGATCACGGCCGGCTTCGGCTGGGTGATGATCGTCGCGCCGATCCTGGTCGCCGCGCCGCTTTACTTCGACGGCAGGCTCACCTTCGGCGGCATGATGATGGCGGCGGCCGCCTTCACCCAGGCGCAGTCCTCGCTGCGCTGGTTCGTCGACAACTTCAGCCAGATCGCGGACTGGCGGGCGACCCTGCTCAGGGTGGCCAACTTCCGCCGCGCGGTCGTGACCATCGACGTGCGGCACGAGGTCGAGAGCCACATCACCTATGCGGAAGGCATCGCGGGCCGGATCGTCATCGAGGGCCTGGAGGTATCGACCGCCGCCGGTCGCGACATGCTGCGGGAGAGGACGGTGGAGGTGCGCACGGGCGAGCGGCTGCTCATCGTGGGCGAGCCCGGAACCAACAGGACGCTGCTGTTCCGCGCGCTGGCGGGTCTGTGGCCGCTCGGGACCGGCCGGATCGTCATGCCCGCCGGCGAGCAGATTCTCTACTTCCCGCGCGGCACGCCCTATCTGCCGCAGGGGTCGCTGCGCGAGGTGCTGGCCTATCCCATGAAGCCCGACGGCTTCGGCGCCGAGGCCTGCGCGCAGGCGCTGCGCCGCCTCGGGCTCGAGCGGCTGGTGCCGCTCCTCGAGGTCCCGCGGCGCTGGGACCGCGAGCTGAGCGAGGATGAGCAGCTCGGCCTCGCCTTCGCGCGGGTGCTGCTGCAGGCGCCGGCCTGGCTCCTCATCGACGATGTGTTCGGATCGCTCGACGGGGACACGCTCGAGCGGGTGATCGACGTGTTCGGTCACGAGCTCGTGCGCACCGCCATCATCCACATCGGCGGCGCGCAGGCGCGCGATCCGCTCTTCGCCCGCGTGGTCCATCTGGTCAGGAGCCCGGCGGGACGCGCGGCCGATCCGGGGGCGGTGCGCGGCAAGGGTTCCCAGTTCCGTGAAGGCAGGAGTTGAATTCCGTGTCCCATACCGCCCGATCCGAGGAAATGAGCCCGGCGCAGCTCGCCACCCTGAGCGATGACGAGCTGCTCGAGCGCGTGCAGCGGCAGACATTCCGCTTCTTCTGGGAGGCGGCGCACCCGGTGAGCGGTCTCGCGCCCGACCGGCGCCCGGCCGGCACAGGGCAGAGTGATGACCTCGCCGCCACCGGCGGCTCCGGCTTCGCGCTCATGGCGCTCGTGGTCGCGGTGGCGCGCGGCTGGATCGGCCGCGAGCAGGCGCTCGAGCGGCTCGGCGCCATGCTGCAGGTCCTCGGCCGCGCCACCTGTTATCACGGCGCCCTGCCGCATTTCCTGGACGGCCGCACCGGAGCGACCATTCCCTTCTCCCGCAAGGACGACGGCGGCGATCTCGTGGAGACCTCCTTTCTCTGCATGGGCCTGCTGACGGCGCGGCAGTATTTCGACCGCGACACGCCCGCCGAAACGCGGCTGCGGCACGCGATGACCTGGCTGTGGGAGGAGGTCGAGTGGGACTGGTACGCGCGCGGCGCCCGCGGCGTGCTCTACTGGCATTGGAGCCCCAACAACGGCTGGGCGCTCGAGCACGAGATCCGCGGCTGGAACGAGTGCCTGGTCACCTACGTGCTCGCCGCCGGCTCGCCGCGCTATCCCATCGACCCGCACGTCTATCACCGCGGCTTCGCCGCCGGGCGCGACTTCATCAACGCCAGGAGCTGGGGCGGCATCGAGCTGCCGCTCGGGCCCGCCTGCGGCGGCCCGCTCTTCTTCGCGCACTACTCGTTCTGCGGCCTCGATCCGCGCGGCCTCGAGGACCGCTACGCGAGCTACTGGGAGCAGAACCTGCGGCACGTGCGCATCAATCGCGCGCACTGCATCGCCAATCCCAACCATCACCGGGCTTACGGCGAGCACTGTTGGGGGCTGACGGCGAGCGAGGATCCCGACGGATACGCCGTGCATTCGCCCATCGAGGACAACGGCACGATCGCGCCGACCGCCGCGCTCGCGAGCTTCCCGTACGCCCCGGCGGAGGCGATGCAGGCGCTGCGGCATTTTCTCGGCGCGTTCGGCGAGCGGATCTGGCGGCGCCACGGGTTCGTCGATGCGTTCTGTCCGCAGCGCGACTGGTATGCGGACTCGCATCTGGCGATCGACCAGGGCCCGATCATCGTCATGATCGAGAACTTCCGCACCGGGCTCCTCTGGAAGCTCTTCATGAGCGCGCCCGAGGTGCGGACCGGACTCACGCGGCTCGGCTTCTCGAGCCCGCACCTTGCGGCCCGAGGATGACGACCGTGGAGACGCTCGGCGGCTGGGTGGAGCGACAGTGGGAGCGCGCGGCGCGGCAGATGCGGCGCAGCATCTCCCCGCTCGGCATCGTCAAGACCCGCCCGGGCTTCGATCAGGTCATCCATCCGGCGCCCGGGGCGGTGGTCGCCTCGCCGGTGCCGGCCGCCTACGATCCGGACCCGGATTATTTCTTTCACTGGTATCGCGACTCGGCGATCGTGATCGACGCCTTGCGGCTCGTCCACGGCGCGGGCGAGGCGCGAAGCGGCGAGCGCCCAGGCGGCAAGCGCGGGCCGCAGGGCACGCCGCCAGGGGCGGCCAGTGTCACGGCGGCAGAGGCGCTGAGCCTCTTCGGCGAATTCGTGCGCTTCAGCGCCGCGCTCTCGCAGCTCGACGGACGCCGGCTCGCGGCCGCCTCGGGGCAGTGGCGAGCGCGGGTGGCGGCCGGGTTCGTGCAGTATCTGCGCCCGGACGCCGAGCTCGAGCGGGTCCACGGCGATGCGGTCGCGGCCGAGACCCGTGTCAATGCGGACGGCACTCTCGACATTTCCAACTGGGCGCGGCCGCAGAACGACGGTCCGGCGTTGCGCGCGCTCACGGTCCTGCGCTGGATGCGCGCGGCTTGCCTCGATGAGGGCCTGACAATGGCATGCGAGGGACTGCTGCGCGCCGACCTGCGTTTCACCCGCGAGCATTGCCTGCAGCCGTGTTACGACATCTGGGAGGAGGAGCGGGGGCTCAACTACTTCACCCTGCGCGTCGGCGCGCAGGCGCTCGCGGATGGGGCCGGTTGGCTCGAGGCGCGGGGGGAGGGCGGGCAGGCGCGAGAGTGCCGCGCGCAGAGCCGGGCGATTCTCGAGCGGCTGGACGGCTACTGGCTCCCCGATCGCGGCTACTACCGCTCGCGGGTGCTCGATTCGGGCGCGCCCTCGGCGAAGGAGCTCGACATTGCCGTGGTGCTCGCGGTGCTGCAGGCCGGCGACGAGGGCGCCGCCGCCCACACCGTGCGCGATCCGCGGATTCACGCCACGTTGGGCGCGCTCGACAGCGCGTTCGAGGCCGACTATCCCATCAACCACGGGCGGCCGGCGGCGCGCGGGCCGGCGCTTGGGCGCTATCGCGGCGACCGTTATTATTCCGGCGGTGCGTACTACTTCGCGACGCTGGCGGCCGCCGAGCTCTGCTACCGCGCCGCCAGGGGCGGCGGCGATGCGCTGCTCGCGCGCGGCGACCGGTACCTCGAGACCATCCGCGCCTTCACTCCCGAAAACGGCGACATGTCGGAACAGTTCGATCAGCGGACCGGCGAGCAGACCTCGGCCAGGCACCTCGCGTGGAGCTACGCGGCGTTCATCTCCTGCGCGGCCGCGCGGCGGGCCGCGGCGGGGGTGCCGGCTGCGGATGCGGGCCCCGGCACAGGGGATCCCCGTTGAGGCTTGGGTACCGGCAGTCCTCGGCGGCAGCGCGCCCGGCCCGGCGCTCCTCGCCGCTCGCCCGCCTCCTGGGCGGGCTCGCCCTGGCGGCTCTGCTGCTGCCACGGCTCGCCGCGGCGCAGAGTCTGGAGTTCCACGCACCGGCCTCGGTCTACGACCCGGCGACGCCGGCGGCCATGCGCGATCTGGCCTCGCGCATCATTCCCGTGTACCGCAACGACGATCGCGAGCGCTACCTCACCAACCTCTCGGCCCTGCAGCTCGTGGCCGGCAGCTTCCGGCCCGCCTTCTCGGCGCAGCTCGAGCTGCGCCGGCTGCACGGGGGCACGGAGCGGCGCCCGCCGGCGGAACCCGCGCTGGCCTACGATCTTTTCGCGCACGCGAAGTCGCTCCAGGCGCAGTACCGGTTGCCCTTCCCGCAGGCCTTCGATCTCGCCTTCTGGGAAACCATTCCGATCTTCGACAACCTCGACGCCTTCCACGTGGAGTCGTGGCTCGAGGAGCCCCCCTCCGCATCCGCCGCGGCGCTGCAGGCGAGCTTCGATCGCCTGCGGGGCCGCAGCCGCGTCAGCGAGCGCGAGGCGCTCGTGCTCATCCGCCAGTATGCCGCGTTCGACGCCTACCGCAGCTTCGGCCCCATCGTTGCCGGGCTCGTATCGCTCGACGACGACCGGCGTTATGACATCCGGGACGATGTCGTGATCGATACCCCGGGTCCCGGCGCGGTGAAGGCGCTCGTCGTGCGCCCCCGCAGCTCGAGCGGCCTGCTGACGACGCTGCTCCAGTACCGCATCGCGCCGGGGGGCTACAACGAGGCGATCGAGGCCGCCGCTTACGGCTTCGCGAGCATGGTGGCGTTCACGCCGCGCATCCGCATGTCGCTGCGCACCGCGCAGGTGATCCCCTTCGAGCACGAGGGGGAGCGCGCGCGCGCGGTGATCGGCTGGATCGCCAAGCAGCCCTGGAGCGATGCGCAGGTGGGCATGTATGGCAACGGCTACAGCGGCTTCGTCGCCTGGGCGGCGGCGAAGCGCCTGCCGCCGCAGCTGAAGGCCATCGCGACCTCCGATGCCATGGCGCCGGGCGTCAACTTTCCGATGGATCGCGGCATCGGCCTGAGCTCGGCGTATTGTTGGTTGGAAAGGGTCGACCGGGAGCGCAACGAGAGCGCCGGGGCGCCGGCGGTCGGCGGCGGGGGACTCGGCCCGGGAGCCGGCGCCGCCGCGGCAGCGGCGGGCGGCACATCGTCGCCCGCGCCGGGCACGCGGCCCTGGTGCCGCGCGCTCGCGGCGAAGTGGTATGCGAGCGGCAAGCCTTTCCGCGACCTGCCCCATCTCGCCGGCCGCCCGAGCGCGGTCTTCGGCGACTGGCTGCAGCATCCCGCTTATGACGGGTACTGGCGGCGCCTCGTGCCCTCGGCGCAGGAGCTCGCCCATCTCGACATTCCCGTCCTGTCGATGACCGGTTACTTCACCCGCGGCGAGGCGGGAACGCTCTTCTATTTCCGCCGGCACTACGAGCACGATCCGCACGCCGACCAGACGCTGCTCCTGGGGCCCTACGACCGCGCCGAGTTGCGCGCGGGCAGGGCGGGGGCGGTCGTGCGCGGGCTGCGCATCGACCCCGCGGCGGTCGTCGATCTGCGGGCGCTCGAGCTGCAGTGGTTCTCGTATCTCTTTCTCAACGAGGGCAAGCCCGCGCTGCTCGCGAAGCGGATCGACTACGAGGTGATGGGCGCCGATGCCTGGCGGCATGCCGACGCGCTCGACGGTCTCGCCAAGGATCGGGTGCGGCTCTATCTCGGCGCCGACCCGCACGGCGGCTCGGGGCTCCTGACCCCGCGCGAGCCGGCGAGCCGGACTCCCGTCCGTCTCCTCGTCGACCTGGCCCACCGCCGCGACGGCGGCGAGTCCGCGCCCCGGAGGCTCGTGACCGCCAGCGTGCCCCTGAAGGACGGTGTTGCGTTCGTGAGCGGCCCGCTGCCCGGCGGGCTCGAGATCGCCGGCCGATTCGGCGCCCGGCTGCTCGTGTGGACCAACAAGCGGGATTTGGACCTCAGCGTCTCGCTCTACGAGCTGTTGCCCGCGGGCAGCTACCTGCGTCTGTTCGCGCCGGCGGAGGAGTTTCGCGCCAGCTATCTGCGCGACCCGGCGCGCCGGCGGCTGCTCGCGCCCGGCAGGGTCCAGTGGCTCGCCTTCAGAAGCCGGCGCCTCACGGCGGTGCGCGTCCCCTCGGGCGCGCGCCTGGTGATGGTGTTGAGAGTCAGCAAGCGGCCGGACCGGGAAATCAACTATGGCTCGGGCGGGGTGGTGAGCGATGAGTGGGCCTCCGCCGGACGCGTGCCCGTCAGGCTCAGCCTGCTGCGCGGCGGCTACCTCGAGCTGCCGATCACCGAGGGCGCGGCGGCGCCGCCGGCACCGGTCGCCGGCCACTGACATGGAACCGCGCCGCGCGGCGGCGCGTTGGCCTCAACAGATGAAGTTGTGGCCCACGGGGCCGAGGAGACGCTTATGGTGACTGTGCGAACGGCCGGCTGGCTCACGGCCCCGCTCCTGGCAGTGGCGCTCGCGGGCTGTGCGACTACCCCTCACGGCGGCCTGAGCAGATCGGCCGCCAGGTTGGATCGCAACGCGCGTGCGTTCTCACGGGATGCGCAGGAGGCGCCCCGCGGCTACGACGAGCATACGGGGTACGTCCAGGATGCCCGGGATGTAGCGGCCAGGGCCCGCGAGTTTCGCCGTGCGGTCGATGCGAGCGGCGAGGACGACCGCAGCGTCAGCGGCTCCTTCGGCGATCTCTCGCGCAGCTACAACGCCCTGCGGGACGACGTCGACCGCTCGGGCAGCCTGCACGCGAGGCGCGACCTGAGGCCCGTCACGCGGGCCTATCTCGACGTGCAGGATGACATGGGCGGTGCGCGGGCGCCGGGGCGCTATTCATCGCGCGGGGACGACGATCGCGCCGGGGGCTGATCGTCCTCTGATGCGGGGGAGCCGCAGCGGATGCGATCCGCGGGCGCGCGGTGCGCTACGATAGGCACATGTCGCCAGCGGCATCGACCACTCTTCGCGTCATCGACTCGCACACCGCAGGCGAGCCGACGCGGCTCGTCATGGAAGGCGGCCCGGACCTCGGCGACGGGCCGCTCGATGAGCGGCTGCGGCGCTTCCGCGAGCAGCACGACCGGTATCGCCGCGCCATCGTCAACGAGCCGCGCGGCTCGGACACTCTGGTCGGGGCTCTCCTTTGCCGCCCGCACCGGCCGGACTGTCAGGCGGGCGTCATTTTCTTCAACAACGTCGGCTACCTCGGGATGTGCGGGCACGGCACGATCGGTCTGGTCGCCTCCCTGGCCGCCGCCGGCCGCTGCGCGCCCGGGCCGATCCGCATCGATACTCCGGTGGGGCCGGTGGATGCGCATCTGCACGGGGACGGGCGGGTCGATGTCGTGAATGTCCCGAGCTTTCGCAAGGCGCGGCAGGTCGGCATCGCCCTCGCTGGAGCCGGGGAGATTCGCGGCGATGTCGCCTGGGGCGGCAACTGGTTCTTCCTGGCGGATGCCGGAGCGGTGGAGATCTCCCTCGGCAATCTGGAGGCGCTCACGGGGCTCGCGGTACGCCTGCGCCGCGCGGTCAACGAGCAGGGCTTCCCCGAGGTCGATCACGTCGAGCTGTGCGGAGCGCCGGCGCGAGCCGGGGCCAGCAGCCGCAATTTCGTGCTCTGCCCGGGCGGGGCCTACGACCGCTCGCCCTGCGGCACCGGCACGAGCGCGAGGCTCGCCTGCCTGGCGGCCGACGGCGAGCTCGAGGAGGGCATGCCGTGGGTACAGGAGAGCCTGATCGGCAGCACCTTCACGGGCCGCTATCGCTGGCGCGACCGCGGCAAGGGCGAGATCGTGCCGACCATCACGGGCCGCGCCCACGTGACCGCGGAGTCGGTCCTGCATCTCGCGGCCGACGATCCCTTCTGTTGGGGCATCGTTGCGCAATGAATCGCCGGGAGCGATTCATGACGACGCGGCAGCGTCGGCCCCTGCGCGAGCCGGGGCGAGGCCCGGGATGGGCCGAGCCATGATGCGTGCGCTCATCATCCCCGTCACCCCCTTCCAGCAGAATTGCTCGCTCATCTGGGACGAGGACAGCCGGCGGGGCGCCGTAGTCGATCCCGGGGGCGAGATCGATCGGGTGCTGGCGCAAGCGGATCGCCGCGGCCTGACACTCGAGAAGATCCTGCTCACGCACGCGCATCTCGATCACTGCGCGGCCGCCGCGGACCTTGCCGCCGCGAGGGCACTGCCGATCGAAGGCCCGCAGCTCGAGGACCGATTCTGGATCGAGGCGTTGCCGCAGGCCGCGGCGCAGTTCGGATTTCCGCCGGCGCGGTCGTTCGAGCCCGACCGGTGGCTCGAGCAGGGCGATCGGGTCACGGTGGGCGGTCAGGTGCTCGAGGTGCTGCACTGCCCCGGACACACGCCCGGGCACGTGGTGTTCTTTCATCCGGGGGAGCGCTGTGCGTGGGTGGGCGATGTGCTCTTCGCCGGCTCCATCGGCCGCACCGATTTCCCGCGCGGCGACCACGATACCCTGATCAGGTCGATTCGCGAGCGGCTGTTTCCGCTCGGCGATGACGTGCGCTTCGTGCCGGGGCACGGGCCGATGTCGACCTTCGGCGCGGAGCGCAGAACCAACCCCTTCGTCGCGGACCGCGTGTTCGCCAGCAGTTGAGGTCACAACCGGATGAACGGCGCGCAGCTTCTGGTGGCGGCTCTCGAGAACGAGGGCGTCACGCGGATATTCGGGGTTCCGGGGGAGGAGAACCTCGATGTCGTCGAGGCGCTGCGCCGCTCGAGCATCGAGCTGGTGTTGACCCGTCACGAGCAGGCCGCGGCGTTCATGGCGGCCACGCACGGCCGGCTGACCGGGGAGGCGGGCGTGTGCCTCTCGACGCTCGGCCCGGGAGCGCTCAACCTCACGACCGGCGCCGCATACGCCCAGCTCGGCGCCATGCCGATGGTCATGCTCACGGGCCAGAAAGGGATCCTGAGCCGCAAGCAGGCGCGCTTCCAGATCGTCGACATCGTCTCGACGATGACGCCGCTCACGAAGATGGCGCACCGCATCGTCGGCACGGCGACCATCCCCTCCATCGTGCGCGAGGCGTTCCGCGTCGCCCGCCTGGAGCGCCCGGGCCCGGTGCACCTCGAGCTGCCGGAGGACGTCGCCGCGGAGGAGGCGCCCGAGGTGGCGCTGGTGCCGCCGCATCCGATCGTGCTGCCGGTCGCGCAGGCCGCGGCGCTCGATCGGGCGGCGGAGCTCATCCGCGCGGCCCGGTACCCGCTGGTGATGCTCGGCGCGGCGGCGAGCCGGCCGCGCCTCGCGGACGCGCTGTCGGACTTCGTCCGCCGCGTGCAGATTCCGTTTTTCAACACCCAGATGGGCAAGGGCTCGGTCGCGGGCGGCTCCGGGCTCTACATGGGCACCGCGGCGCTCTCGGCGCGCGACCACATCCACGTGTGCGTCGATCGCGCCGATCTCATCGTCTCGATCGGGCACGACACGGTCGAGAAGCCGCCGTTCCTCATGGGACCGGGCGGCCCCACCGTCCTGCACGTCGGGTATCTGCCGGCCAACGTGGAGGAAGTGTATTTCCCGCACGCGGAGCTCATCGGCGACATCGGCCCGAGCCTCGCGCTCCTCGCCGACCGGCTCGAGGGACGACTGCCGCACGCCGGCGCGCTCCTGCCGCTGCGGGAGCGCATTCTGGCGCGCATCACCGAGCGGGCGCAGGAGAGCCGCTATCCGCTGACACCGCAACGCATCGTGCGCGACGTGCGCCAGGTCATGCCGGAGGACGGCGTCGTCTGCCTCGACAACGGCATGTACAAGATCTGGTTCGCGCGCAATTACCGCACGCGTGTCGCCAACACGCTGCTCCTCGACAATGCGCTCGCCACGATGGGGGCGGGACTGCCGTCGGCGATGATGGCGTCGATGCTGCATCCGGACCGGCGCGTGCTCGCCGTGTGCGGCGACGGCGGCTTCATGATGAGCTCGCAGGAGCTCGAGACGGCGGTGCGTCTGAAGCTCAATCTCGTGGTCCTCATCCTGGAGGACAACGCCTACGGCATGATCCGCTGGAAGCAGGCGGCCGACGGCTTCGCCGATTTCGGCATG
>DAHUXV010000237.1 GCA_027306985.1 Gammaproteobacteria bacterium
GTTGCACTCGCTTGCCGCGAGCCGCCCCAAAAACCGTCGATCGCCTGCCGGTGGCCTAATGGCCGATGTGCCGACGAGCTGTATATTAACCCAGCCCTGCGATACGTTGCCACAGGAAGGCGGCGCTTCCTCTCCAGCATCAATGCTGGAGTCTCCGCGCCGAGGATCGGATGAAGTTGACGCCGGCGCAGGCGACGCGGACCAGGACCTCACCCGGGCCGGGGGAGGGGATGTCGATATCGACGCGGCGGAGGACCTCCGGACCGCCGTACTGCTCGATGCGTATGGCTCGCATGGTGACGCTACTTTCGCAAGGCGATGCCGCCGCCTCAGTCGATCGGCACCCGGACCCAGCCTTCCATCAGCCGCCGGGCCGATCGGCTCATGGTGACCTTGCGGATGATCCATCGGCCGTCGCGGTGCTCCGCTTCGGCCCCGACGCTGAGGGTGCCGGAGGGATGGCCGAAACGCACGCTTCCCTGGGCGGAAAGAGGCGCAATGCGATGGACGATCGTTCCGGGAATGGCTGCTGCCGCGGCGATGGCCACGGCGCCGGTGCCGGTCATCGCATGATGCAGCTGACCCATGGAGCAGATCCGCGCCAGCAGGTCGATCGATTGCGGGTCGATGCGCTTGCCGTCGGCGGTGCTGTATCCGGCCGGGCTCGCGACCCAGGCGACCTTGGGGGTGTGGGGCCGTTTCGCGGTCGCCTCTTCGGGGGTCGCCGCGAGGCCCATGACCACCGCGCCGCGCGAGCGTATCGACTCGGCGCGCCCGAGCAGCTCCTGCCGGGCGTTGATGTCCTTCGGGAGCTCGGTGCCCTGCAGTCCCAACGATGCGGCGTGGACGAAGATCGTGGGATTGCCGGCGCTGATGAGCGTTGCTTCGAGGCTGCCGAGCCCGGGTACTTCGAGCAGGTCGATCTCGTGTCCGGTGGGGAAGGCCGTGCCGGCGCCGGATCGGTCGTCCCCGCCCGCGGGTTCGATGAACTCCAGTTGCACCTCAGCGCCGGGAAAGGCGACGCCGTCGAGCCGGAAATTGCCGCCCTCCAGCACCTCGCCGCCGCTCATGGGGACGTGGGCGACGATTCTCTTGCCGATGTTGGATTGCCAGATCCGAACCGGTGCGGTGCCGTCGGCGGGCGCCGTGAGCAATCCGGCGCCGATGGCGTACGGGCCGACCGCGGCCGTGAGGTTGCCGCAGTTGCCGGACCAGTCGATCACCGGCGCATCGATCGCGACCTGACCGAATAGATAATCCACGTCGCAGTCCGGCCGCGATGACTTCGAGACGATCACCACCTTGCTGGTGCTCGAGGAGCCGCCGCCCATGCCGTCGATCTGCTTGCCGTAGGGATCGGGACTGCCGAGGGTGCGCAGCAGAATGCGGTCGCGCGCCGCCTCGTCGGACGGCAGGTCGCCGGCGAGGAAGAACACGCCCTTGCTGGTGCCGCCGCGCATGTAGACGGCGGCAATGCGAAGCGGCTTCATGGGTGCGGCACGGGCCGGGACGGGTCGCGCGCGGCCGGCTCGCCCGCCGTGTCGGTGAGGGTGTTGAGCGCGGAGCCGGCCCGAAACCATGCGAGCTGCCGGTCGCTGTAGGAATGGCTCAAGTCGAGGACCTCCGCGGTGCCGTCCGAGTGTAGCAGGCGGCACTTCACGGGCCTGCCGGCCGCGAGCTCCCGCAGGCTAAGCAGGCTCAGCCGATCGTCCGCCCGGATCCTGTCGTAGTCCTGCGCCCGGGCGAAGGTCAGGGCGAGCAGGCCTTGCTTCTTGAGGTTGGATTCGTGAATGCGGGCGAAGCTGCGGGCGATCACGGCCGCGCCGCCGAGGAGGCGGGGAGAGAGGGCGGCGTGCTCCCGGCTGCTGCCCTCGCCGTAGTTCGCGTCGCCGACGATCGCCCAGCGAAGCCCGCGGGAGCGGTAGTCGCGGGCGACGGCAGCGATCGGCTGGCCGGGCGCTCCGGTGATCACGTTGCAGGTCTTCCCCACCTCGCCGGTGGCGGCGTTGGCGGCGCCCATGAGCAGATTCTCGCTGAAGCGCTCGAGGTGGCCGCGGTAGCGCAGCCACTTTCCGGTCGGGGAGATGTGGTCGGTGGTCGTCTTGCCGCGGGTCTTGATGAGGACCGGCATGTCGCGAAAATCCTCCCCGTTCCAGGCGGCCCAGGGCGCGATCAGCTGCAGGCGCTCGCTCGCGGGGTCGACGGCGAGATCGACGGAGCGGCCATCGGGCGGGGGCGCCACGTACTGCCCGCGCCGGCGCTCGAAGTCCCCCTCGGGCACCTCCGGGGCGGGTTTGGGCGCCTCGAGCATGAAGGACTCCCCGTCCGGGCCGGTGAGCGGGTCCGTGGCGGGGTTGAAATCCAGGCGGCCGGTGATCGCGAGCGCGGTCACGATCTCGGGGCTCGCGAGGAAGTTGAGCGTGCGCCGGCTGCCGTCGTTGCGGCCCGCGAAGTTTCGGTTGTAGGAAGTGACGATGGCATTCACGGTGTCGGCGGCAACATAGGTCCTCCTCCACTGGCCGACGCAGGGGCCGCAGGCGTTGGCGAGCACTTGAGCGCCGATGGCCTGCAGGGACTCCAGCTGGCCGTCGCGCTCGAGCGTCGAGCGGACCAGCTCCGAGCCCGGAGTGACCAGATATGGGGTCGCCGCGGTCAAGCCGTGTGCGCGGGCCTGCTCGGCGACATCGGCCGCGCGGGTCATGTCCTC
>DAHUXV010000256.1 GCA_027306985.1 Gammaproteobacteria bacterium
CGTGCGCCAGCCGAGAAGGATCTGCCCTTCCGACTGGACGATGTGCTCGAAGAGCTCGACCAGGCGCCGCCGCCGCGTCGGATTGCGCGGCAGGAAGACGAGCCCGCTCGCATACTCCCCGGGCCCGGGGAGCGAGAAGAGCCGGTCCTTCCTCGTGATGTGCTGGAAGTAGGCATGCGGCATCTGGATGAGCACGCCCGCGCCGTCGCCGGTATTGGCCTCGCAGCCGCAGGCGCCCCGGTGGTCCAGGTTGCGCAGCACCTCGATGGCCTGCTCGAGAATGCGGTGGGACTTGCGGCCCTTGATGTCGACGACGAAGCCCACGCCGCAGGCCTCGTGCTCGAACCACGGGTCGTAGAGCCCCTGCTTGGCGGGGGCAAGGTGCGGGGGACGGCGCCGCGCTCCCGGAGGGACCCGGGAGGTGCGCGCCGCGGCACTCCGGCGCTGATATCGCATGACTGATCGGCCTCTCGTTGCTGGAAAGGCGGGCGCACGTGTCCTGCACCGGCGCGAGCCCCCGATCAGGGTCGGGGTCTCGCCGGCGGCGCCCGCGGAATTGTCAAAAAGAGATGAGGCGGATCGCGGCGCTGCACCCGGACACTCGAGGGGAGTCCAGGCGGCGCGTGACCGTCTGAGCCGCCGATATGAGCCCGATAATATCCATCCCTGCCACCGGGTCAATGCCGCGCGGGCCTTTTTCGGGACATTTTTAGTGTCTTCTGTCCCTTTAAGGGGAGACACCCAGAGCCGGACGGTGGATGCTCCAATCGGGGCGCCTCCCCAAAGCCCGCATCCGACGGGTGCTCCCAGCCGAGGCCGACGCGCGGGCGCGCCGCCTTGCCGCGGGCCGCTCGAGAAATCGCACTCCCATCGCCGATGGCCTGACGCCGACACGTCTATGCTAGCGAGCGTACAGGCGCGGCGCTCTCCCCGGCATGCCTGCCGCACACCGGAAAACCATGAAAATTGCGACCTTCAATGTCAATGGCATCGGCAGCCGGCTGCCGGCACTCCTCGAATGGCTGGAGCGGGAGTCTCCCGACATCGCCTGTCTGCAGGAGCTCAAGGCGCCCGATGCGGCCTTCCCCGTCGCCGCGATCCGGCTGGCGGGCTACGAGGCGGTCTGGCATGGTCAGCGCTCTTTCAACGGCGTCGCCATCCTCGCGCGGGGTGCCCCGCCGATCGAGGTCCGCCGGGGGCTGCCCGGCGATCCCGACGATACGCACAGCCGCTACATCGAGGCCGAGGTCGGGGACCTCCTGGTCGGCTGCCTGTACCTGCCGAACGGCAATCCGCAGCCCGGTCCCAAGTTCGAGTACAAGCTCGCCTGGATGGAGCGGCTCATCCGCCACGCCGAGACGCTGCTCGCCGCGGGCAGGCCGGTCATCCTGGCTGGCGACTACAACGTCGTGCCGACGGACTGCGACATTTACGATCCGACGTACTGGCGCAAGGACGCGCTCCTGCAGCCGGAAAGCCGTGCGGCGTATCGGCGTCTGCTCGACCAGGGCTGGACCGACGGCTTGCGGGCGCGCCATTCCGAGGAGCGCATCTATACCTTCTGGGACTACTTCCGCGACCACTGGAAGCGCAACGCCGGATTGCGCATCGATCACCTGCTGCTCAGCCCGCCGCTCGCCTCCCGGCTGGAGGATGCCAACGTCGACAGCTGGGTGCGGGGCGGGGCGAAGCCCAGCGACCATGCGCCCACCTGGGTGCGGGTGAGCGGCGCGTGAGCGCGCCGGGGCGGCCGCGCGCTCCTGTTGGCGCTGCGGCCGTCATCCGTTGTTCCCGGCGCGCCGTCCGGCTACGCTGAGGGCATCTGGCAGGAGTCAACCATGCGTGCCGTTCCGGTCCGGCCTTCCCGCAAGAGACTGTCCGCGGGATCCCGCAGTCCCGTGAGAGTCGCCGCCCCGCCCTCGGGCGGGACGCAGCGCGATTCCCTCGAGCTGCGGATTCTGCAGCATTTCCGCACGGTGGTCGGCTCGGCGCGCGATTACGACGCCGAAGTCAGGGCTCGCACCGGCATATCCGGCTCGCAACTCTGGGCGTTGTCCGAGATCTCCCATCGCGGCGGCATGAGCGTCAACGCGGTCGCCGAGCGTCTGGCGCTGCATCAGACCACGGCCAGCAATCTCGTCAACGTGCTGAGCGAGAAGCGGCTCGTCCGCCGCGTGCGCGATGAGAGCGATCAGCGCGTCGTGCGGCTGTACGCGACCGCCGATGGCATGCGCCTGCTGCTGCGCGCGCCGCGGCCTTACACGGGACTCCTGCTCGATGCCCTGCGCAGGCTGCAGCCGCCCGAGCTCTCCAGGCTCTCCCGCAGCTTCGCCACGCTGCTCGGCGCCATGCGCCCGCCCGCCGCCGCCGCCGGCGCCGCCGGCGAGACGCTCGTCGGCGATTAGGGCCTGCGCGCCCCCGGCCCCGCGATTTGCATTGCGGGGAATGTATTTTCATATTCCCGCCAATACATCCGCCGGCGGGACCGCTCCGTCGCCGCTCCAGCAACCATCCTCCCGACACGGGCAGCGTCGCGCGCGGCCGCGGCCGCGCCCTGGGCATTCTCCTGATCCGCGGATCGACGCGCTGAAGAGACGTCGGACGCTCGCACGGCATCGACGCAGCTGCGCGCCGCTTTCCGCTCGGCTTTCGCGTGAGGATCGGAGAAGCTGCGCGGCAGATCGCGGCCGGTTCCTGACACGCGGCCGGCGCCGGGGAGTCGGAAGTTTTTACATCTCCCCCAATATTTCATAGAGTAGGGTGGTGGCTGCAACTGAACAAACCGACAACCTGGATTTGTCAGCGATCGCCCTGTTTCTGGACGTCGATGGCACGCTGCTCGAGATCGCGGCGACGCCGCAAGCCGTGTCGGTCCCCGCCGAGCTGCCCGCGCGGCTGCGCGCTCTCGCGCTCGCCAGCGGCGGCGCCGTCGCGCTCGTCAGTGGACGCGCCATCGCGGATCTCGACGCGCTGTTTGCTCCGCTGACGCTCCCCGCGGCGGGATTGCATGGCTTCGAGCAGCGCGCCGC
>DAHUXV010000263.1 GCA_027306985.1 Gammaproteobacteria bacterium
ACAGGGAGCTCAGGGCCACATCGGGCAGCCGCACGATGAATTCCCGTCCCTGGCGCGTACAGAGGAAGCTGCCCGTCAGATGTCTCAGTGTCGGCACCGCCTGCGGCGCCGAGACGCCCTCGACCCCGTGACAGCCTCCGCAGGAGGTGAGGTACGCCACCTGCACTGTCGTCAGATGGCTCGCGTGAGGCCTGGACGGCACGGCCGCGCCCGCGACGGCGGCCGCCAGCAGGGCGCACAGTGCGAGCGTGATTGCCAGACGGTGGCTCACGGCCGATCTCCGGGCGAATTCACTCCGCCAGCCCCACCAGCACCGCCATCGAGCAGTGGTACTCGAAGCTCTGCGTGCCGAAGCACCAGATGATGTGGTTGTTGGCCTGCGGCCGGTAGATCGGCATCGCATGATCGGTGTTCAGGCAGCTGCACTTGTTGCACTCGTTGGCGCCGCAGCAGTCCCGATAGGCGATCAGGTAGGCGCGCTGATCGTCGGGGTTGATGCAGCTGCCGATCCAGGAGGTCGGCGACGGCTGGGAGCCCGGCGGGCAGGAATGCGTGCTGCCGCCGCAGCAGGAGCACAAGTTGCCATCGATGCCGCAATAGCGCCAGTAGTTGCACGCCGTGTCGTCGTGCGTCTGCGCCGCGCGGCTGAAGTCCGTGCCTTTCTGTCCCGCCGTGGCCGCATCGGCGGCGCGCGCCCGCTGCACCGGCAACAGCGGAAAGGCCGGCGCCGCCACGAGCAGCGCCCCGAGGCGCGCCAGCGCGCTGCGCCTCGAGAGCCGCCCCGCCAGCCGGCGTGTCAACCGCTCGCCGAACTTGTCAACGTCGAGTCGCTTCATGGTCACTGCCCCCCTCTGACCCTGGCGAGGCCCGGGGTCACGATTTTGGTCGCCCGCAGCACGGCGCCGGTGTCGGGGTCCATCACCCACAGCCACTCTTCCGAGAGCGCGAACAGCAAAGGATGCTCGTCCTGCGTGACGGCCACCAGATAGGCCGACTCCGGCACGTCCCAACGGTGGAGCAGCCGATGGCTGCGCGCGTCGAGCACCCAGATCTCGCTCCCCGGCTTCTCGAAGCTCCACGGCGGTCCCTCGTGCATGAGCGCGAACAGCCGGTGGCGCGAGGGCTCGTACGCGAAGGGCACCTGCCCGCCCGGCCGCCAGGTGATCTGGCCGACGTGCGAGGTGGCCGGCGACAGGCCCGCCGCCTTCTCGATCGACCAGGGTTTGTCGAAGCGGGGCGTGTCGGCGAGATGGACCGGATGGACCCAGCCGTCATAGGTGGTGAAGAGAGCGAGGCCGCTGTGTGGGTCGGAGACGCTCTCATCCATGACCGGGTCCGTCATGACGTCGAAGAAGCGCTTGGTCCTGTGGACGGCGTACTTGCCCTGCGCATTGACGTCGGCCACGGCGAGCGACCCGTCAGCGCACAGCGAGGCGAATCCGCGCTTGCCGAAGGGAAACACCAGCCCGCAGCCCGGGATCTCCACCGACGCGGCCACCTTGCGCGCGCGCAGGTCGATCACGCTGACCGCCGGTGCCGGCTGGAAGCTGTAGTCGTAGCCGTATCGCCCATCTGCGCTCAGGGCGAAGGTGTGCGTCTTCGGGTCCGAGATGAGACGCCCCGGGAGCGCAATCTCTCCCTCGTTGCTCAGAGTCGGTCCGCCGTAGATCGACAGCACGTCCTCGCGCGTCCCGCGGTTGCCCAGCGTCCAATAGGTCTCCGAGATGTACAGGGTGCGGTGATCCGGCGCCCACGCAAAGTTGGCATATTGCGAGGAGAACACCGTCGCAACGGTCCTCGCCGTATCGCCGTCGATGATCCGGACGCCGCCGGTGGTGACGCCATCCAGGCCGCTGTACGTGAGATCGTGCGCCGTCAGACCCTGAAACGGTGTGACGCCCGCCGTCTCGCTCTGCAGCACCGGCGGGGGCGCCCCGCCCGGCTGCGCGGCCCAGGCCGCCGCGGCGAGCCCGCCGCCGATCACCATCGACAACGCGGCGATGCGCGCGGCCGACTTCACCGCCTCATGCGCGATTCGCTTCATTTTCCGCCCCCTTGGTATTGTGGGACACGAAAGGATACGCAAGCTTCTCCAACGCCTGCTCCACGGCCCAGTGCGCCGTGAGGAACGCCGCGTCCGTATGGGGACTGGCGGCCGCGTCCGCGTTGGCGATCGAGATCCGCCCGAAGGGCTGGCGCGCCGCGACGCAGCAGCGCTCGTGGGTCTCCGTGAACACCCAGTCCATCGGATCGTACAGGCTGCTGTACGTGTACGAATAGCCGTGGCACCAGCGATTGACCATGATGCCGAGGATGTCGTCGCGCGGATCGAAGCCGCCCGGGCCGAGAACGCGCACGAGCTGCTCGCGGATGTTGCGCTCGAAGGTCTCGAACGAGGTGTCGAGCAGCTCCGCCCGGCCCATGCGGTACTGGTCCTTGCGCGCATGGCCCGGAAACACGGGGTAACGGGTGAGCGAGAGCGCGATGGGATCGCGCGGGTGGGCCGAGTGGCGCAGCTCGCCGAGATCGACCGGCTCCGGCAGCCAGAGACGGCTGTGATACATGGTGGGGCTGCGCACGGAGCGGATGCCCAGCTTCTCGAACGCCTGCCAGTTCTTCAGGAACACGGTCGTGTACACGAGCGGCGCCTTGACGTTGTAGGCCAGGGCCGCCCTTTGCGTCTGCGGCAGCTCCGGGACCACGTACGGAATCATCATGTTCCAGTTGGCCATGATGCAGTAGCGTGCGCGCACGTCATAGAGCTTGCCGCTCGCGCTCGCCGCCGGGCTGTACGAGACGATGACCTCCCCCGCGGTCGAAGGATCTCCGTCATGGCGCACGTTGAGCACCGTGTGATTCAGGCGGATGCGGGTCGGGTTGGCGGGACGATCGAACGCCCCGTAATCGACCCGCGCCGTGCCGATGTCCTCCTGGGTCGTGCCGGGCACCGCCCCGGGAATGAGCTTGCGCACCAGCAGCCGCACCAGCGTGGCGTTGCCGTCCGGAAAGTGCACATCGCCGTGCCCCGGGCGCTGGCGCCCGTGCATGCCCCCCGGCAGATCCGCGAGCAGGCCCCGCGGCAGCGGATCGAGCGCAAGCCCCTGAAATCCAGGCGCGCCCATCGCCCAGGCGAAGAGGGCCGGCATCACGTCCGCGCCGGTGCCGAACACGGTACGCCCGTAATCGCGGTAGAACCAGTACGCCTGCTCGTCGAGCCCGACGACCTTGCGCAGGTAGTCCTCGAAGCTCATCCGCGCCAGGCGCAGCAGTTTCTCCGTCTGGCTCAATCCCGCGAGCAGATCCGGCTGCGCCGCGCTCTGCAGGCGCTGCAGCTCGCGCTTCGCCTGCTCGGGCAGCGGCATGGAGCGCAGGTAATCGTCGGTGAAGATCGGCTGCGAATCGCCCGCGAACGAGGTCGGCCAGTCGGCCGAGCCGCGCGGCTGGATCGCCAACCGGTCGGCGCCCCAGGTCTCGCGATCGAAGAAGTATCCGAGCCGCAGTCCCATCGAGTCGTACAGGCGCTCGTTCCCCTCGTTGGCCTTGACGTAGCGCGGCAGATCCACGCCGATGTCGTCCAGGACCTGCCGCGCCCATTGGTTGTAGCGGGCCGGGGACTCGATGTCGTAGGTTCCTCCGTTGACCACCAGAGTGCG
This sequence comes from Gammaproteobacteria bacterium, assembly GCA_027306985.1. GTDB lineage: Bacteria > Pseudomonadota > Gammaproteobacteria > Steroidobacterales > Steroidobacteraceae > 13-2-20CM-66-19. The sequence goes on from DAHUXV010000263.1 coordinate 3,654, forward strand.
GCCGCCGTAATGGAGCTCGTTGCGCCGCGCATGGCCGCCCACGTCATCGTTGTTGTCGATGATGAGGACCCGCGCGCCGGGGCCGACGCACTTGTGGAAGAAGTGCGCCGCCGCGAGCCCGCTCAGTCCGCCGCCGACGACGACCAGGTCGTAGGTCTCGCCGGTGTGCTCGGCGCCGCCGAGATCGACCTTGCGGGTATCCCGCAGGTGATGGGCCGCGGTGAACGAGCCGGGCGCGAAGCCCCGTATTCCGGTGCGCATCGGCGGATAGGGGCAGGTCTCATCCGGTGTCGGTACGGGGGACTGCCCCGCGGCGAGCGCGGCGTCGGGCAGCGCGAGGGAGCCGGCGACCAGGGCGACGCCGTTGAGAAAGTCCCGGCGCGAGATGTCGCGATCCAGACCGAGCGCGTGGTCGGAAGCGGTGGACGGGTCGGCCGGAGGCTTCATGGCCTCAGAGCACTCCGTCGGTCTTGAGAGGATCGTGGGCGGCGCGGGATGCCGGGCCGCCGCGCGCCGATCGGAGCATGGCCACCGCGGCGTATGTGACCACCGCCGCGACGAGCCAGCGCAGCGTGCGCAGCGGCAGGCTCTTGACGATGAACGCCGCGATCAGAACGCCCACCACCCCCGCGGTGGCTATCCCGATCGACGGTCCCCAGGCGAAGCGGCGGCTGCGCAGGAAGCGCACGCCGGCCACCGGCAGCATGACTCCGCCCGAGCCCATCATGATCGGGAACGCGGCGCGCAGATTCACGCCGAGGAGCGCCAGCACCACCATCGTCGGGGCGTACCAGCCGATGCCGATGGTGCTGAGCGCGCCGAGGATGAAGTTGGTCGCCACGGCCGCCGCGAATCGCCAGCCGCTCAGCGACAGGGCCGCGCCCCCGACCGGAAACGCCCCGAGGTTGCCCATGACGAAGGACGACGCGGCGATCAACAGGGCGGCGCCCATGAAGAGCTGGATCGAGCGGCGGCGCATGCGGCTCACGATGCCGGCGCCGAGCCATGCCCCGGCGCTGGCGCTCGCCACCATGGCGAGCAGCAGCTTCGGGTCGACGGTGATGAGGGTCACGAAGATGACGGTCTCGGCGACGCCGACCGTGACACTGCCGACCGTGAGCGTGCCGGGAATGAGCTCATCGCTCGGCCGGCCGCGGAATTTGTAGAGCGCCGTCGTCGTCGCGTAGGAGCCGATGCCGAGGGCGTCGCCGAAGTTGGTGAGGAGCCCGATGCCGAAGTCGGACCAGGTGGGGCGCTCGTGCGGCTCGCGGCGGCGCGCCAGGCGCAGCCACTGCGCCAGGAAGATCGAGGAGAGAAGCGCGACCGCCGCGAAGAGGCCGATCTTGGCAGGACTCATGCGGGTGCTCCGGAAGGCGGCCGCCGCAAGCTCCGCTCGAGGGCGTCGCGGGCCTGGAGGTAACGGATGGTGGCCCTGGCGGCGAGGCGGCTGAGCGCGTGCAGCCGGATCGGCCGCACGGGGGTGACGGGAAAGCCCAGGCTCGCGTGCGGCTCCCCCAGCGCCCGGCGCGCGAGGAGGCGCCCCATGGCGGTCGCCATGGCGACGCCGCGGCCGTTGTAGCCGAGGCCCGCCAGCAGCCCGGGCTCGGGCTCGTGCAGGTGCGGTATGCCGTCGGGAGTCATCGCGACGAAGCCTCCCCAGCGGTATTCCAGCGGCAAACCCGCGAGCTGCGGATACAGCTCGCGCACCGCGCGCTCATGGGCGCGGGTATCCGTGGGGATCGGGATGTCGCCATACGAGCCGCGCGTGCCGAGCACCAGGCGTCCCGAGGCATCGAGCCTGAAATAGCGCAATATGCCCTGTGTGTCGGAGACCGATTGACCTGCGGGCAGGACGCTGGCGCGCAGCTCTTGCGGCAACGGCGCGGTGGCAACTTGTATCGACGGCACCGCGACGACGGTGCGCCTCAACGCATCGAACGGCTTCCCCGTGTATGCGTCGGTGGCCACAACGACCGTTCGCGCGGTGACGGAGCTTCGGGGCGTCTCCACACGCCATTCATCGCCGTGGCGGGAGAGCCTCGAGACCGGACTGCGCACGAAGAGACGCGCCCCGCTCGCCATGGCGGCCCGCGCGAGACCCAGCAGGTAGGCGAGCGGCTGCACGGTGCCGCCGCGCCGATCGATCCAGCCGCCGCGGTAGCGCGCCGTACCGGTCAGCTGCGCGGCCTCGCGATCCGACAGCACGGCCGCATCGGCGCCGCGGCTGCGCCACTGCGCGGCGCGGCGCTCGAGCGAGGCGAGGTGCCGCTCCGAGACGGCGAGCTGCAGCCAGCCGGTGCGTACCGCATCGCACTCGATCGCGTAGCGTCCGATCAGATCGAAAACCAGATCCGGCGCCGAGCCCGAGCAGGCCGCGAGCTGCGCGCCGACTTCCTCTCCGTACAGGGACGCGAGCACATCGGGATCGTGCTTCAGGCCCGCGATCACCTGGCCGCCGTTGAGTCCCGAGCCGCCCTCGCCGAGCTGCGCCGCTTCCAGCACCACCACGTCGCGGCCTGCGCAAGCCGCATGCAACGCGGTCGAGAGACCCGTGTAGCCGGCACCGATCACGACGACGTCGGCGCGTGCGTCCGCCGAGAGCTGCGACAGGGACGCCATCGCCGCACATGTTGCCACCCACAGTGAGCCGGCCGATCGTGCCGTCAAGGGATCGCCCCCTTTCATGTATTGATTATCGATACACCACAATCGAACTAGCGATGGCAGCATAGGCCAGCTCCGCGGGGGCGTCAATCGAGCGCCGCGCCGCGCGTGCGGCTCGAGGGGCCGCTCAGGGCGAGGGAGACGCGCGTCCGGCGAGGTATTCCTGCACGGAGCGCAGGCCCATCTCATGCGCCGTCACCAGGCTCTCCAGGTGCTCGCGGCTGTTGACGAGGCCCTGCGCCGCGATGACGCCGAGCTCGTTCACGAGCACCGCGTAGGGGAGCTTCGCGACCTGGAATGCGCGGCCGGCTTCGGGAGCATTCGCGAAGCGCTCGGCGGACAGGCCGTGGCGCTGCGCCATCTGCCGCTGCTCCTCGAGCTCCCCGTCCCCGACCAGGAGCAGGTCGAGCTTCTCGGTCTCCACGAATGTCCTGACGGTGGGCAGGAGGGCCTTGCAGATCGGACACGTCGGGGAGACGAAAAAGAGCAGCCGCAACGGCCGCCCCGGAAGCGGCCCGCCGATCTCGACCGAGCCGCCGGCGAGTGTCTGCACGGTGAGCCGCGGGGCGGCCTCCCCCGTCTGGGGCCCGCGCCCGAGCGCCAGCGCCCCGACCGGCGCGATGCGCTCGTGCAACACACCCACCTGGCGCGCCAGGGCCAACACGGCCACCGCGAGCGCGATGACCGCGATCCACAACATCGCTTGGGAAATGAGCAGCATCACACGAACCTCTTGCGCAGCTCCGCCGCGGAATGGCGCAGCGAGAGCAGCTGGTCGAACGCCCGGTAGAGCGCGTAGGCGGCAAAGCCCGCCGCCACGCCGTCGACCCATTGCAACGGCCGGGTCAGCGGGCCGGTAGCGGCAAAGAGGGGAGTCATCGCGACCGCGAGCAGCAGGTTGCGCCCGACCAACCCGGTGCTCAGCCTCTGGCGCAACCCCGACTGGAAGCAGCCGCAGTCGATCTCCCGCCGGCCGCGCGCGAGATTGATGCCCATCGCGAGCGCAAAGGCGCAGAGCAGCGCGATCGCGAGCGCGGCGCCCGCGTGAGGGCGCACCCCGCTCGCGAGCGAGAGCGCGGCCAGGGATTCCAGCGCGACGACGGTCCAGGCGGCCGGGGCGGCGAGCCCCTCGGGCAGCAGGCGGTAATTCGCCACCACGCCCGCGAGCTCGTGGCGGTGCCTGAGCTTGCCCGCGACCGCGGCGGCGAACACCAGCGTGCCGAGCAGCCGGCAGGCGAGCGCGATCGAGGGATCCATCGTCATGTCCTCATCCTCACACGATCCGGCGCAGCACGCCGCGCAGGGTCTCGACCATGTCGCGGATCTCTTCCTCGGTGGAGATGAAGGGCGGCGCCACCGCGATCGTATCCGCGGTGAAGCGCAGCAGCAGCCCCGCCTCGAGACCCCGCGCGAACGCCTCGCGGCCTCTCGCGCCGGGCTGACCCTCGCGTGGGCCCAACTCCACCGCGGCGGCGAGGCCGAAGTTGCGGATGTCGCTGACGTGCGGCTCCTCGCGCAAGGAATGCACGGCGTCCTCGAGCACCTGCGACAGTTGCGCCGCGCGCCCGATCAGGCCTTCCTTCTCGAGCACCTCGAGGGTCGCAAGCCCGGCGGCGCACGCGAGAGGATGCCCGGAATACGTGTAGCCGTGGAAGAGCTCGATGGTCTGCTCGGGTCCGCGCATCAGGGCCTCGTAGATGTCCTGGCGCGCGATCATGCCCCCCAGGGGGACGACCCCGTTGGTGACGGCTTTGGCGAAAACGACGATGTCCGGCGTGACGCCGACGCGCTGGGCGGCAAAGGGGGCCCCCAGACGCCCGAACCCGGTGATGACCTCGTCGAAAATCAACAGGATGCCGTGGCGGGTGCAGATCTCGCGCAGCCGCTCCAGGTAACCGACGGGCGGAACGATCACGCCCGTCGAGCCCTGCATCGGCTCCACGATGACCGCCGCGATGGTCGAGGCATCGTGCAGCGCGACCAGCCGCTCCAGTGTGTCGGCCAGGTGCGCGCCCCAGACGGGCTGGCCGCGGCTGAAGCGCATGTGGGCCGGGTCGTAGGTGTGCGGCAGGTGATCCACGAAAGGAGCGCTCAGGGCGCCGAACACGCGGCGGTTGGCCGCGATGCCTCCGGCGGAGATGCCGCCGATGCCGACGCCGTGATAAGCCCGCTCCCTGCCGATGATGCGCACCCGTCCCGCCTCGCCGCGCGCGTGGTGATAGGCCAGCGCGATTTTCAGCGCGCTGTCGACCGCCTCCGAGCCCGAGTTGGTGAAGAAGACGCGATTGAGCCCCGCGGGCGCCCAGCGCGCGATGCGCGCCGCGAGCTCGAACACCTTGGGGTGGCCCACCTGGAAAGTCGGCGCGAAGTCGAGCTCCCCGACCTGCGCGCGCACGGCCGCGACGATCTCGGGCCGGCCATGCCCGAGGGGCGTGCACCAGAGGCCCGAGAGGCAGTCGTAGACTCGCCGGCCATCGGGCAGGATGAAGTAGGCGCCCTGGCCGCCGGTCACCATCGTGGGATGGCTCTTGAAATACCGGTTGGCCGTGAAGGGCATCCAGAACGCGGACAGGTCGGGTGTGTTCATGCAAGCCAATATGGGCTCTGGCCGGCCGGGCACCGAGCTACACTCAGTCGGATAGGTCACCAGACTGTACCGGCCGGATCTACGATACAGCGCCCATGAGCGCCAAGTCCACCAACACCCTCACCCGGGTCGAGGCGCTGTCGGCCGAGCTGCGCGGACGGATCGTCGGCGGCCAGCTGAGCCCCGGCGACCGCCTGCCCTCGGTGCGCGCGCTGGCGCGATCGCGGGACGTGAGTCCTTTCACCGTGGCGAGGGTATACGAGCTGCTCGTCGCCGAGGGCCTGATCGAGGCGCGCCGCGGCTCGGGTTACTACGTGGCGCGCGATGCCGACGCCTTCGGCGCACGCGGTCTCGCGGCGCCGGAGCCGCTGGTCGACTCCATCTGGACGCTGCGGCGCGAGTACGACAGCCGGGCGTTGCAGGTCGACGCCGGCTGCGGCTGGCTGCCGCCGGAATGGCTCTTCGGCGAGGGGGTGCGCGCGGCGCTCACCCAGGTCGCCCGCAGGCCCGCGGTGTATGCCGGTCGATACGGCAACAGCTTCGGACTGCGGCCTCTGCGGCACCACCTGGCGCGGCAGCTCACGCTGCGCGGAGTGGAATGCGCCGAGGAGCAGATCGTCCTGACGCACGGCGCGAGCCAGGCTCTGGACCTCACCATCGGCGCTCTCACGCGTCCAGGCGACTCGGTGCTGGTCGACGACCCTGGCTATCCCTACGTGCTCGCCATGTTGCGTTCCCGCGGCGTTCGCCCCGTCGGCATCCCGCGCACGGAGCGCGGACCGGACGCCGATGCGCTCGATGCGATCGCCGCGCAGACGCAGGCGCGGCTCTTCATCACCAACACGACCTACCAGAATCCAACGGGCACGACGACCACGCCGCAGACGGCGCATGCGGTGCTGCGCGTGGCGGAACGGCGCGACCTCACCATCTGCGAGGACGACATCTTCGCCGAGCTCTCGCCGGACCGGGTCACCTCCCTGGCCTCGCTCGAGCGGCTGGAGCGGGTGATTCACATCGGCAGCTTCTCCAAGACCATCGCGCCGAGCCTGCGCGCGGGTTACCTCGTCGCGCGCGCCGA
>DAHUXV010000271.1 GCA_027306985.1 Gammaproteobacteria bacterium
TCCGTCGGCAATCGCCTGCTGCGCCACTATGCGCGCCACCTGAAGCTCGATCCCCAATTCAGCGTGCTCGACCGCGGCGACTCCGCCGACCTGATGGATGCGGTGCGCCAGGAGCTCGGGCTCGCGCAGAAGGAGCAGCGCTTTCCGCGCAAAGACACCTGCTTGCAGATCTACTCGCATCGGGTCAACACCCAGCGTCCGCTCAAGGAGACGCTCGAGGCGCAGTTCCCCTGGTGCGCCCAGTGGGAGTCGGACCTCACCCGCCTCTACCGCGCGTACGTGGAGCGCAAGCAGCGCGACAGCCTGCTCGACTACGACGACCTGCTGCTCTACTGGCAGATCATGATGTCCCATCCCCGTCTCGCCGCGCACGTGAGCGGCCACTTCGATCACGTGCTGGTCGACGAATATCAGGATACCAACAGGCTGCAGGCGGATATCCTCCATGCCCTGAAGCCCGACGGCGCCGGTCTCGCCGTGGTCGGCGACGACGCGCAGGCGATCTACTCCTTCCGCGCCGCCGCGGTGGAGAACATCCTCGGCTTTCCCGACCGCTTCACGCCCCGGGCGGAGGTGGTCACCCTGGCGCAGAATTACCGCTCCACCCAGCAGGTGCTCGATGTCGCCAACGCCGTCATGGCGGAGGCGCCGCGCCAGCACCGCAAGCACCTGTTGTCGAGCCGCGGCGAGGGGCCCAGGCCCCGGCTCGTCACCGTGGAGGATCTGCAGGCGCAGGCGGAATGTGTCTGCGGCGAGGTGCTGAAGCGCCGCGAAGCCAACGTCCCGTTGCGCAAGCAGGCGGTGCTCTTTCGCTCCTCCAGCCACAGCGACGTCCTCGAGGTCGAGCTCGGACGGCGTCAGATACCGTTCGTGAAGTATGGCGGCCTTAAGTTCCTCGAGGCCGGCCACATCAAGGATCTGCTCGCGGTCCTGCGCTGGGCCGACAATCCCCGCAACAGCCTGGCGGCCTTGCGCACGCTGCAGCTCCTGCCCGGCATGGGGCCCGTCAACGCGCGCCGCGCGCTCGATCACCTCGAGGCCAACGGCGGCTCGCTGAGCTCCCTGCAAAGCTTCGCTGCGCCGCAGGGCGCCGCCCAGGACTGGCGCAAGCTCCTCGAGTTGCTCCTCGCGCTCGCCGATCCGCAGCGCCCGTGGACCGGACAGGTGCACCTGGCGCGGGAATGGTACCGCCCGCACTTCGAGCGTCAGTACGAGCACTTCCACACGCGGCTGGGCGATCTGGACCAGCTCGAGGTTCTCTCCGGCCAGTATCCCTCCCGCGAGCGCTTCATCACCGAGCTCACCCTCGATCCTCCCAACGCGACCAGCGATCTCGCCGGCCGCCCCGCGCTCGATGAGGACTATCTCATCCTCTCCACCATCCACTCCGCCAAAGGCATGGAGTGGGACACCGTCTACCTGCTCAACGTCGTCGACGGCAGCTTCCCCTCGGAGTTCTCCACCGGCAAGCCTGAGCTCATCGAGGAGGAACGGCGCCTGCTCTACGTCGGCCTGACCCGCGCCCAAAACGACCTGCTGCTGATGGCCCCGCTGAAATTCCACGTGACGTCCCAACACCGCCTGGGCGATGCGCACGTCTACGGCGGCCGCAGCCGCTTCCTGACCGACAAGGTCCTCAAGACCCTCGAGCCCACCGCCTTCCAAAGCTCCCGGATGGGCACCGACGCCCTGACCGAAGAGGGCGGCGACGCCGCCCTCGACGTAAGCGCCCGCCTGAGAGAAATGTGGTAGCCCGAGCCCGCTCAGCGGGGGATCGACTGCGGAAGGATTTCCCGGGGGCGTGAGCAACAGGGGCTCGGCGCATGCGCCGAGCGGGATTTGTCAGGATGGCAAATCCCCGGCGCTGCGCGCGCAGCGGGAGCGCGGAACGTTCTTCCCGCAGCCTGCAGGGGTTCGCCGCGTGCGGCGAACGACCGCGCGGGCCGGGTGCCCGCCGCCAGGGCAGGCTGGAGCGACGCGCCTGACGGCGGCCCCGGGGGAAATCCTCTTGCAGGCGAGCCCTGCGGGGTCCTGATGCCAGTGGGCTCTAGTTCCCCGGCTTCACGAACTTCAACGTGAACCGGTCGCTCTCGCCGATCGCCGCGTATTTCGCCCGATCGATGTTCCCCAGCCGATAGTCCGGCGGCAGCGTCCAAACACCCGCCGGGTAATTCTTCGTGTCCTTCGGATTCGCATTGACCTCCGAAGTGGCGACCAGCCTGAACCCCGCCGCCTCGATCAGCCGGATCGCATAGCTCTGCCGGACATAGCCACTCTTCGCCCGCGGATCCTGCGGTACCCCCGATTTGCCGCGGTTGTCCACCACCCCGAACACCCCGCCCGGCGCCAGCGCCCGGTAGATCGTGGCCAGCGCCTGCTGCGCATCTCCGAGCGCCAGCCACTCGTGCAGGTCGCCGAAGCTCAGCACCATGCTCACCGATCCCGGCGCAACCGCATCCCCCCCGTTCAGCGGAAATGTCACGACCTCGACCCGATCGTAGAGATCGGGCTGCGAGGCGAGGAGCCGCCGGAAACGCGCGAGCCGCGCCTTCAGGAACCGGCTGCCCGGGTCCGGCGCGATCACCCCCGCGTAATACCGCCCCCGCGCGCGTACCAGCGGGGCGATGATCCTCGTATACCAACCCGACTCCGGCCAGACCTGCAGCACCCGCGAATCCGGCCGGATACCGAAGAAGAGGAGCGTCTGCTTCGGATGGCGGAAGGGGTCGCGGGCACGATCGGCCGCCGTGCGCTGGCGGCCGGCGAGGACGACATTCAGGGCGTTGGACGTCGTCTCCCGGCCGCTGGTCGTCGCGCAACCGGCGAGCAGTGCCGTGCCGCCCAGCAGGCCCGCGAGGACAACGACGAAAGCGGCTGTCTTGAAGGATGGACGCATATCCGGCCTATTCTATGCGCTGCGCGCAGCATAACGGGGTGCCAGGGAAGCCGTGCCGCCGACCGTCCGTGGCGGCAGAGCCCCCTGAGACCCGCCTACGGGAGGCGAGCAGATGCCCGGAAACGTCCGCGACTCCTTGCGCAGGCGCCCGCTTATAGGCACCGGCTCGCCCAAAAAAAACCCCGCCGGAGCGGGGTTTGTATCAAATGTGTAACAGACGCTGGGTTTCAGCGTCGAAACGGACCGCCTCCCTGCCGTGCACGCGGTGCGCGCTCCTGGGCCTCATTGACCCGTAACGCCCGGCCGCCCATCTGAAAGCCGTTCAGGGCCTGGATCGCCCCCTGGGCCTCGCTCTGCGACATCTCGACGAAACCGAAGCCGCGCGGCCGGCCGGTTTCCCGATCGTTGATGAGCTTGACCGATTCCACCTGGCCGTGACGCTCGAACAGCGTCTTCACGTCCTGCTCGGTGGCATTGAAGGGCAGATTGCCCACGTAGATCGTCGTCATCCGGAGGTCTCTCTTCGCAATGCGCACAGCGGCGAGCCGCCCGTAGCGGTCGCATGTGCCGCGTGATCGTGGATTACGTGACGGGGAAGGGACTCGAAGGAATCAGAGGCATTCAAGGCGTACACATCCCTGGAGGGATATACCAACTCGAGACCATGCTACTCCCGGTTTTTGCCGATGGCAAACACCGGTTGTAGTAAAAAACCCACACCCGTTTTCGTTGGCCCAGAGCCCGCGGGCAGCGTTGCCCGACCCTTCCCGGACCGCCCCCCGCAGGGGCCGGAGCTGGCCGCCGTCCCAGACCGCTCCCGCCGTTTTTGCGGGCGGCCGGCCCCATGACCCTCGTCGATGCCGCGGGTGATTCCGGGGGCGCTTCGTCGTGCGAGGCGGGTCTCGCAGAGACCGCCCCGGCCCTCTCGATCAGTGGCTGTTGCGAGGAGCCCGAGGAAGAGGGTGGTGGTCAGCTGCCGGCGGGCTCGAGGTAGGAGTACCCATCGAGCTCGCCCTCGTAGAACCGCTTCAGCATCTGGCTCTCCGAGAGGGTCATGCGGCCGTCGCGGATGGCCCGCTCGCAGTCCCGTGCCAGAGCGGGATAGAGCTCCGCGACGTCATACTCCATGTACTCGAGCACTCTGTTTGCCGTGTCGCCCTTGACGATCTCCTCGATCCACCAGCCGCCCTCGTCGTGCAGCCGCACGTGGACCACGTGCGTGTCGCCGAAGAGGTTGTGCAGGTCCCCCAGCGTCTCCTGGTAGGCGCCCACCAGGAAGACCGCCAGGTAGTACTTCTCTCCCGGCTTCAGCTCGTGCAGCTCCAGGGTGTGCTTGACGTCCCGCAGCGACACGAAATGGTCGATCTTGCCGTCCGAGTCGCACGTGATGTCGGCCAATACCCCCGTGCGCGAGGGCCGCTCGTCCAGCCGGTGGATGGGCATGATCGGGAACAGCTGATCGATCGCCCAGCTGTCGGGGAGCGACTGGAACACCGAGAAATTGCAGAAGTAGGTGTCCGAGAGGATCGATTCCAGTCCCTCGAGCTCCTCCGGCAGCCGTTCCAGCCGGCGGCAGCAGTCCCGCACCCGGGCGCAGGTCGCCCAGAAGAGCCGCTCCGCCAGCGCGCGGAACTCGAGCGACAGCAGACCCAGATTGAACATCTGCAGCACCTGGTCGCGTGCCGTCAGGGCGTCGTGGTAGCACTCCACCAGCCGCCGCTCGGTCACCGAGCGGAACGCCTCGAACAGATCCCGGACCGGCTGCGGCAGCTCCTCTTCGCCGGCGTAGTCCTCGTCCTCCCGGCCGGTCACGCGGAATTTGTCGAGCGCCGAGGAGCCCAGGGTGTCGAATACCAGCACGCTATGGTAGGCGGCGATCGCTCTGCCGGACTCGCTGATGATCATCGGGTGCGGAATGTCGCGCGCGTCGCAGACGCTCGCGATCCGATAGACGACATCGCTCGCGTACTCATTCAGGGTGTAGTTCATCGACGACGAGTAGTTCGTCCCGCTGCCGTCGTAATCGACGCCCAGGCCGCCTCCCACGTCGATGTACTGCAGTCCCGCGCCCATGAGCTTCAGCTCCGCATAGACGTGCGCCAGCTCGTTGATGGCATCCTTCACGCGCCGGATGTCCTGAAGCTGGCTCCCGGGATGGCAGTGCACGAGCTGCAGGCAGTCCAGCATGCCGCGCGCCTTCAGCGTCCCGAAGAGCTCGAGGATCTCCGTGATGAAGAGGCCGAATTTCGATTTCTCGCCGGCCGACTCCCGCCAGCGGCCCGAGCCCTCGGTGAACAGCTTCACCCGCACCCCGATGCGCGGCCGCACCTGGTAGCGCTCGGCGTGCTTCAGGATGAGCCCGAGCTCGTCGAAATTCTCCACCACCGGGATGATGGTCCGTCCCAGCTTGGTGGCGAGCGTTACCGCCTCGATGTAGCTGTCGTCCTTGAAGCCGTTGCAGACGATCAGCCGCTCCGGGGCGTTCTCCGTCATCGCCATCACCGCGAGCAGCTCGGGCTTCGAGCCGACCTCGAGTCCGAAGCCGAACTCCTTGCCGTAGCGGTAGACCTCCTCCACGACGAGGCGCTGCTGGTTCACCTTGATGGGATAAACCGCCGTGTACCGGTTGCGGTAGTCGTTCTCGGCGATCGCCTGCGCGAACGCATCGTGCAGATGCTTCAGGCGATGCGCCAGGATGTCCGAGAAGCGCACGACCACCGGTGTGGTGAGGTCTCGGGCCTCCAGGCCCTCGACGACATCGTAGAGATCGATGTCCCGTCCGGGCTGCGCGTCCGGGCGCACCACGACGTGGCCGGCTGCATTGATGCCGAAGTAACCCTTGCCCCACGCATTGACGTGGTAGAGCTCCAGGGAGTCCTCGACGCGCCAGGGCTGGGCGGGATTGAGCTTGCGCGCGCCGTTCAAGGCGCTCTTCGGGTCTACGGCCACGTGCGAGAGTCCGCTGTCGGTCTCGGTGAGTTCATTTGGCGCGCACGATATCAAAACCGTGGGACACATTCATGGGCACTCGTACATTGACGGCAATCGTCGCGACGATATGGGCTCGGCGCCATCCTGCGCCGAGCCGCTCCTTGAGCACATCGATTCGCGGTGGCGGGTCTCAGAGGCGGGCCGGCTGACGCCGGACAAAATCGCTCCGGGGGTTTTGGCCGCGAGACCCTGCGCATCTCGCCGCGGGCTCTCTGAGACCCGCCGTCGCGAGGGCAAGTGCGCCGGGAAACGGGGCGGCCCTGGCCCGCTAGGCAGTGCCGGTGTCTATGGGGCGCTTCGGGTCCCGGATCCACTCGCTCCAGGAGCCGGCGTAGAGGCGCGCTTCCTTCAGCCCCGCCACCTCCATCGCGAGCAGGTCGTGGCACGCGGTGACGCCCGAGCCGCACATGAAGATCGCCGCATCCGGCGGCACGCCCTCGAGCGTCTTCGCGAACCGCTCGCGCAGCGAGCCGCGATCGAGGAAGCGCCCGGCTGCGTCCAGGTTGTCGGTGAACGGATGATTGCGCGCGCCGGGAATGTGGCCCGCGACCGCGTCGATCGTCTCATTGCGGCCCGCAAACCGGTCGGCGCTGCGGGCGTCGACCAACACCGCGTCGCCCCTGGCGAGCGGACCCGAGGCGATCAGACCCTCGAGCTCGGAAGTGGTCACCACCATCTCCGGATCGGGCCGCGGGTCGAAGCGGCGGGCGGGCCGCCCGGGGTGCATGGGCGCCTGAGAGTCGGGCTGAGCGTCGGACAAAGGCGTCGTATCGAGCGGCAGCTTCTCCTGCTGCCAGGCCGCGAGCCCGCCGTCGAGCACTGCGACTCGCGCGTGTCCCAGCCAGCGCAGCAGCCACCAGAGCCGCGCCGCGTAGGCGCCCGAGCTCTGATCGTAGGCAACCACCTGCACCTGCCGCTCGATACCCCACCCTCCGAGCCGCGCCGCCATTTCCTCGATCGGCGGCAGCGGATGCCGGCCGGTGGCGCAGGAGGGCTTGCCGGAGAGGTCGTGGTCCAGGTGGGCGTACAGGGCGTGCGGAATGCGCGCGCCTGCGTACGCCTCGCGGCCCCACTGCGGGCGCGCCAGGTCGAATCGGCAGTCGATGACCGCAAGGTCCCGATCCTCGAGCCGGGCGGCGAGCTGCCGCGCAGTTATGAGCGCCGTCTGAGACATGCCTGGATCCGTATATTGGCGCAAAGCCGCCTGCGCCGCTTTGCCCGGCGCAATCCTACGCCGAGCCCCTCGGGCCGGCATCCGCCCTCCGCGGTCGCTGCCGGCGATTGCGTGCGCGGCCGGCCCGCCAGCGAATGCGGTCCCCAGGCCGTCCTGTGACCCGCCACGGAAGATCCCGTGCCGCGGGAAACGGCCGCTCGCTCACTTGCTTTCGATCTTCGCGCCTTTCGCTACAATCGTCACGATGGCGATCGACATTTATTGGGGCAGCGGCAGCGCGTACGCCTGGCGGGTGCTGCTGGCACTCGAGCACAAGCGCCTGCCCTACACGAGCCACCTGCTGCAGTTCTCCAAGCAGGAGCATAAATCGCCGCAGATGCTGCACCTGAACCCTCGGGGCCGGGTGCCCGTGCTCAAGGACGGCGACTACGTCTGCTTCGAGTCGCTGGCCATCCTCTACTACCTGGACCTCAAATATCCCGACCCGCCGATCTTCGGACACAGCCCGGAGGAAGCCGGCACCATCATGCGGGTCATCTGCGAGTACCAGGCCTACATCGAGCCGCACCTCACGAAAATCACCAGCGCGGTGTTCTCGAGAGCCGCCGACCTGCGCAGCGACGAGATCACGCGGGCCATGCACGCGGCCGCGAGCGAGGCGCGCACGATCGAGGGCCGGCTGTCGAAATCCGACTGGGTCGTCGGTGAGGCCTACTCGGCGGTCGACATGGTCATCTTCCCCGGCTTCCAGCTCCTCAGGCGCGCGCTCGAGCGGCCCGAGGCGCGAGAGCTCGCCTCGCGCTTCATGCCCGTGGAAGTGCACTACCCCGCGGTCGGCCGCTGGGTGGCGCGCATCGAGTCCCTGCCGGGTTACGAGCGCACCTATCCTCCACATTGGCGCCATCAGCCGGGCCCGCAAGGGGTGTAAGCGCTGCGCCAAGATTGGTACCCTACGCGGATCATGACCGAGCACAAGATCCACGTAGAATTTCCCGGCCGCATTCTCATCGTCGGCTTCGGCAGCATCGGGCAGGGAGTCCTGCCCCTCATTCTGCGGCACATCGGCATCTCGCCGGACCGCATCACCATCGTCACCGCGGAGGACCGCGGCAATGCCGAGGCGGCCGGCTACGGCATACGCTTCGTCAAGGAGCGCCTCACTCGCGAGAACTACCGGCGGGTGCTCAACCCGCTGCTGGGACGCGGCGACTTCCTGATCAACGTCTCCGTGGAAGTCTCCAGCATCGCGCTCATCAAGCTTTGCTGGGAGAAGGGCGCGATGTACCTCGATACGTGCATCGAGCCCTGGCCGGGCGGTTATACCGATCCGACCGTCCCCGCCGGCCGCCGCACCAACTACGCCATGCGCGAGGAAGCGCTGGCGCTGCGCCCGGGCAACGCGCGCGCACCGACGGCGGTGCTCACGCACGGCGCCAATCCGGGGCTGGTGTCGCACCTGGTCAAGCAGGCCCTGCTCAACATCGCCGCCGATACCGGGGTGGATGCCGGCAACCCCACCACCCGCACGGACTGGGGCGAGCTCGCGCGGCAGCTCGGCGTCAAGGTGATCCACATCGCCGAGCGCGATACCCAGGTCTCGCGCGTTCCCAAGGAGCCCGGCGAGTTCGTCAACACCTGGTCCATCGACGGCTTCGTGAGCGAAGGCTCGCAGCCGAGTGAGATGGGCTGGGGGACTCACGAGCGCAATTTCCCTCGCGACGGCAAGCGTCACGACTTCGGCTGCATGGCCGCCATTTACCTCATGCAGCCCGGCGCCGGCACGCGCGTGCGCACCTGGACGCCGCGCGCGGGCCACATTCACGGCTTCTGCATCACGCACGGCGAGTCCATATCGATCGCGGACTACCTCACCGTCCGGGACGGCGCCCAGGTCGTGTACCGCCCCACGGTCCATTACGCCTACCATCCCTGCGACGCAGCCGTCATGTCGGTGCACGAGCTGGTCGGCCGCAACTACGTACAGCAGGAGCGCCAGCGGATTCTGATGGACGATATCGACGGCGGCATCGACGAGCTCGGCGTGCTGCTCGCTGGACACAAGAAAAACGCCTATTGGTACGGGTCGCACCTGTCGATCGAGGAGGCGCGCAAGCTCGCCCCGTACAACAACGCGACCAGCCTGCAGGTGACGGTCGCCGTAGTCGCCGGCGTGGTGTGGGCGATGGAGAACCCGAACTGCGGCCTCGTCGAGCCCGACGAGATCGATTTCCGGCGCAGCCTCGCGGTCTGCATGCCCTACCTCGGGCCGGTCGTCGGCCGCTATACCGACTGGACACCCCTGCACGAGCGAGAGCGCCTGTTCCCGGAAGACCTGGACAAGACCGATCCCTGGCAGTTCAAGAACGTGCGGGTGACGTGGTAGGGCGGCCCGAAGGCGGCGGCTTCGGCCCGCTCCATGGCTGGCCGGTCGACCTCATGCGTTTCGCGGGTACTCGATCTCGACGATGATCAGCCTGCGGCTGCCGCCCGGGATCTCCACCGTTATCTGCTCGTCCAGGCTTCGGCGCAGCAACGCACGTCCGAGCGGCGAGTCCATGCTGATATAGCCGGGCTCGCGGTCGAACTCATCGGGACCCACGAGGCGGTAGCGCGACTGCGTTCCGTCGTCCGATTCCAGCGTGACCCACGCGCCGAAGTACACTTTGTTGCGGTCCGTCGGCGGCTGATCGACGATCGTCATGCCGTCGAGGCGCTTGCGCAGAAAGCGCACCCGCCGGTCGATCTCCCGCAGCCGGCGTTTACCATAAGTGTATTCGGCGTTCTCGGAGCGGTCCCCTTGAGCCGCCGCTTCGGCCACGGCCTGGGTCACCCTCGGGCGCTCCACCCGCCAGAGTTGCTCCAGC
>DAHUXV010000281.1 GCA_027306985.1 Gammaproteobacteria bacterium
GCGGCGCCGGGCACGTACAGGCTATGGTGGCCCGTGTCGGCTACTCCGCGACGACCAGTCGTGAATCCCGTCAGGGCCGGAAGGCAGCAGCGGCAGCGGCGATGTCGGGTGCCGGAGCTCTCGCTGATGCGGGCCGCCTCCACTTCAAGGCCATTGGGATGACTGAAACCTACACGGCGCTCGCGCGCAAGTGGCGGCCGCGGGCCTTTGCCGAGCTCATCGGCCAGGACCACGTGCGCCGTGCCCTCGTGAATGCGCTCGAGACCGGCCGCGTGCATCACGCCTTTCTCTTCACCGGCACCCGCGGCGTGGGCAAGACCACCATCGCGCGCATCCTCGCCAAGTGCCTCAACTGCGAGGCCGGAGTCACCGCCACTCCCTGCGGCCAGTGCGCCAGTTGCCGTGAGATCGACACCGGGCGCTTCGTCGACCTGCTCGAGGTCGATGCGGCCTCGCGCACCAAGGTCGACGATACGCGCGAGCTGCTCGACAACGTGCAGTACGCGCCCACCCGCGGCCGCTACAAGGTGTACCTCATCGACGAGGTGCACATGCTCTCGACGCACTCCTTCAACGCGCTCCTGAAGACGCTCGAGGAGCCGCCGCCGCACGTCAAATTCCTGCTCGCCACCACCGCTCCGCAGAAGCTGCCGGTCACGGTGCTGTCGCGCTGCCTGCAGTTCAACCTGAAGCGGATTCCGCTGGCGCAGATCGCCGGGCACCTGCGCGCCGTTCTCGAGAAGGAAGGCATCGGGTTCGAGCCTGCGGGCCTGCAGCTCCTCGCGCACGCCGCGGACGGCAGCATGCGGGACGGCCTGTCCCTGCTCGACCAGCTCATCGCCTTCGGCGGCGGCCGTTCCGGAGAGGCGGAGGCGCGCGCGATGCTCGGCACGATCGCGCGCGATCACGTGTCGCAGCTCGCGCAGCGGCTGGCGGCGGGCGACCCGGTGGAGCTGCTGCGCCATGCGCAATCGCTCGAGGAGTGGGCGCCCGATTACGCCCAGGTGCTCGAGGAGCTGGCCTCGCTCCTCACCCGGATCGCGCTCAAGCAGGTGGTGAAGGACTTCGACGGCGACGAGCTCTACCCGCCGGAGCTGCTCGAGCGGCTGGCCGGCGCGATGCCCGCGGAGGACGTCCAGCTCTATTACCAGACCGCCATCATCGGCCGGCGGGATCTGGCACTGGCACCCGATCCGCGGACGGGGTTCGAGATGGCGCTCCTCAGGATGGTGGCTTTTCGGCCGCAGGCCGGGGCAGCGGGCGGGGCCGTGCCGCCGGCAGCCGCCGGCGCCAGGACCGCTTCCCAGGGCGCTTCCGGCTTCGCAGGCGGGTCTCAGGGCGGCCCCGCCGTCCCGGCCGGGCGCCTGGCGTCACCGCCGGCGGCCTCCCTCTCCTCGGCGGCACCGGCCGCCCCGCCGTCCGGGTCCCAGGAGTGGACCGCAATCATCGCAGCCGTCGACCTGCAGGGCGCCGCGCGCCAGCTGGCATCGCATTGTGTGCTCGTCGACCGGCAGGGCGCCGTGGTGCGGCTGGCGCTCGATCCGCGCAGCCAGTTCATGCGGACCCCCGCCGTGGAGGACAAGCTGGCGCAGGCGCTGTCGAAGTACTACGGCGAGCCGGTGCGCCTGGAATTCACCGCGGTGGTCCCCCAGGCCGAGACTCCGGCCCGGGCCGGCCAGCGTGCCTCGCAGGAGGAGGCCGAGGCCGCGCGCCGCGCTTTCGAGTCCGACCCCGGCGTGCAGGGCTTTCGCGAGCGTTTCGGCGCGACGCCGCTTCCCGAGACCATCCGGCCCGTAAAATAGGGTGGAACGTGAGTGAGCGGGCCCAGGCCGTCCCGGGCCCGCCAATGGCGAGCAATTCAAGCAGAGACTGCTGCAACGGCCGCAGGCCGGTTTCAGCCGGGAGAATCAATGCGCGGGAATTTCAACAATCTGATGAAGCAGGCCCAGGCCATGCAGGCCAATATGCAGAAGGTCCAGGAGGAGATCGCGGCCCTGGAAGTGATCGGCGAGGCCGGCGGCGGCATGGTGAAGGTGACCATGAGCGGCCGGCACGAGACCCGCCGCGTGCAGATCGAGCCTGCGGCGATCGGCGATGACCGCGAGATGCTCGAGGACCTCATCGCCGCGGCCGTGAACGATGCCGTTCACAAGGTGGAGGCGAAGGTGCAGGAGAAGATGTCCTCCATGACCGCCGGGCTGCAGCTTCCCCCGGGAATGAAACTGCCTCTTTGAAGCGCTGGATCCGGGCTCCTGCCCGGCCCAGCGCTGCTTGGGGCAAAAAGCGTGGTTTTTGCCCCAAGCTCCGCCACCTGCGGCGGCGGGGCACATCCCTGTGCCGGGTTGCCGGATTACGATCGGAGCTACTGTAGCGGATCATGAAGCATTCACCGCGTCTTGCGCAGCTCATCGAGGCGCTGCGGTCGCTCCCGGGCGTCGGGCCGAAGACGGCGCAGCGCATGGCCTTCCATCTTCTGCAGGATGGACGGCCGGCGGCGCGAACGCTCGCGCAGGCGCTCGACGGTGCGCTGGCCTCCGTGACGCGCTGCCGGCGCTGCCGCATGCTGACCGAGGAGGAGCTGTGCTCCATCTGCGCGGCGCCCCAGCGCGAGGCATCGCTCCTGTGCGCGGTCGAGTCCCCGGCGGATGTCGTCGCGATCGAGCAGTCGGGCAGCTACCGCGGGCGCTATTTCGTGCTGATGGGGCACCTGTCGCCGCTCGATGGCGTGGGCCCGGAGGAGCTCGGCATCCGTGACCTCGAGGCCATCCTCGAGGAGGGGTCGGTCCGGGAGTTGATTCTGGCGACCAACCCGACGGTCGAGGGCGAGGCGACGGCACATTTTCTCGCGGAGCTCGCCACTCGCCGCGGCCTGCGCGCCAGCCGGATCGCGCACGGCGTTCCCATCGGCGG
>DAHUXV010000022.1 GCA_027306985.1 Gammaproteobacteria bacterium
GCACCCAGCGGGTCGCGATCCACAGTCCGATCGCGCTGATCAGCGCCCGCAGAACGAAAGCGGTCACTCGCCTGGCCCCCGTGCGGCGCTCTCGATCAGGGCCTTCAACCGGGTCATCGCCGCCTGCCAGCCCATCCGCAGCCGCAGATACTGGGCATCCCAGGCCGGACCGCCCGGTACCCCCGAGCCCAGGAGTCGCAGGATGGTGCCGCCGGCCCGGGCCGGCTCCAGGATGAAATCGTCGACCAGCGCGCTGTCGGCCGGCGGCAGAGCCTTGCTCGGGAGGTAGATCAGCCTCAGGCGCCGCCCGGGCTCGCAGACGTCGATGTGCGCCTCGAGCTCCGTCACCCGATCGACGCACGCCCGGAACAACCCTCCCGCCCGGGCACGGATCTCGGCCTTCGGCGAGCACCAGCTCTTGAGCTGTGCCGGATCGGTCAATGCCCCCCAGACCGTCTGCACATCGGCCACGAGGTCGATTCGGTGGGCGTAGCCGCGGGTCCTGTCCTTCATGCGCGCAATTGTGCCATCAGGGCCGTCGGTTCGCCGCAGCTGCCCAACGGGGCCGCCTGCGGTTACGCTGGTTTGAAGCGCTGGATCCGGGCTCCTGCCCGGCCCAGCGCTGCTTTGGGCAAAAAGCGTGGTTTTTGCCCAAAGCTCCGCCACCTGCGGCGGCGGGGCACTTCCCTGTGCCTTGGCGCACGGTCGTGCCGCATCATGATGTCGGGGTCGACATGAGTCCATGGGGAACTGGTTTTTGAAGCGCTGGATCCGGGCTCCTGCCGGCCCAGCGCTGCTTTGGGCAAAAAGCGTGGTTTTTGCCCAAAGCTCCGCCACCTGCGGCGGCGGGGCACTTCCCTGTGCCTGGGATGCGCGGTCGTGCCGCCCGATGACTCGGGTCGCCTGACAGGCGCTGAGGAAGTAGGATGCGCTTCGTTTCGAACCGGAGATACCATGGCCCTCGTCAACGTGATCGTCGCCCTCGCCCTGCTGCAATTCTTTGCCTTTGCCACCGCCGTCGGCATGGCTCGGGAGAAGTACAAGGTCGCGGCTCCCGCGACCACCGGCAACGAGGTATTCGAGCGCTATTTCCGGGTCCAGATGAACACCCTGGAGCTGCTCATCATGTTCGTCCCGGCCATCTGGATGTTCGGGTTCTACGTGAGCGCCTACGCCGCGGCAGGGCTCGGCGCGATCTACGTCATCGGACGCTGCATCTACTTCTTCTCATACGTCAAAGACCCGAAGAAGCGCTCGCTGGGCTACGGACTCTCTGCCGGCCCGGTCGCAGTGCTGGTGATCGGCGCGCTCATCGGCGCCGCCGCGGGGGCCATCCACAGTCTCTGAGCCGGCACGCGGGCCGTCCTCGGCGCCGGCGATTCAGTCCGTCTCGGACTTGATCGGCCGCGTCATCAGCGCCCGTACCGCGGCCTTTGCGGGCACGCCTTCATAGAGCACCTGATACACGCCCTCACAGAGCGGCATCTCGACGTGCAGGCGCGCGGCCACCGCGCGCACGGCCTTGGCCGCCGGGTAGCCTTCCACCACCTGGCCGATGTCCGCCAGCGCCTGGCTGGCGGTCTTGCCCGACGCCAGCTCGAGGCCGAACCGGCGGTTGCGGGACTGGTCGTCCGTGCAGGTGAGCACCAGATCTCCCAGCCCCGCGAGTCCCATGAAGGTGTCCCGCTGCGCCCCGAGCGCCACCCCGAGGCGCATCATCTCCGCCAGGCCCCGCGTGATCAGCGCCACCCGGGTGTTGGCGCCGAATCCGAGCCCGTCGGACAGGCCGGCCCCCACGGCCAGCACGTTCTTGACCGCCCCGCCGACCTCGACTCCGATGATGTCCGTCGACGTGTAGGCTCGGAACTGCGCGGTAGACAGGTCCTGTGCCAAAGTCTTTGCGAACGCCGCGTCCGACGAAGCGATCGTCATCGCGGTGGGCAGTCCCGCCCCGACCTCGCGCGCGAACGTCGGGCCTGACAGCACGGCCACGGCCCGTTCGGGACCCAGCACTTCGTGCGCGATCTGGTGCGGGAGCAGTCCCGAGGGAAGCTCGAACCCCTTGGTCGCCCACGCGAGCCGCATCTGCGGCCCCAGGAGCGGGGCAATCGCCTCGAGCACCGACCGGAACGCGTGGCTGGGCACGGCGACCAGCACGTCGCATGCGCCCCGCAAGGCTTCCGCCAGGTCGAGCTCCACGGTCAGGGCTGGAGGAAACGCGCCGGCGGCGAGGTAGCGATCGTTGCTTCGCTCCCGCGCCATCGCGGACAGGCGCGCGCGGTCGCGTCCCCACAGCCGGGTGGGTCGCCCGCTGCGCGCGAACTGGATGGCGAGTGCCGTCCCCCAGGAGCCCGCGCCCAGCACGGCAACCGGCGACCCCTCCCCGGAGACGGCGCTCACGATCCCGACCCTGTCAGGTCAGTTGGTCTGCCCGGGCGGCTGATTCTGGTTCGCCGCGTACAGCGCGTCGAAATTGACGGGCGGCAGCAGGAACTGCGGGAATCCGCCCTGGGTCACGAGGTGCGACACGGCGGCGCGCGCATAGGGGAAGAGCACGCCGGGGCAGACGCTGCCGACCGCGCGCTTGATGTCCTCTTCCGACAGGTTGCGCATCACGAAGATGCCGGCCTGCTTCACCTCGACCAGGAAGATGGTGCTGTCGTTCTGCTTCGCGGAGACGGTCACCGTCAGCACGATCTCGCGCACTTCGGGATTGAGCTCCGCCGCGCCCGTGTGCAGGTCCAGGTTGATCTGCGGATTCCAGTTGCCGTCCACCCGCGGACCGTTCGGCGCCTCGTAGGAGCAGTCCTTCAGGTACACGCTCTGCAGGGCGAGGACCGGGCCAGTCGCGGCCTCGGGCGCCGGCGCGACGCCGGCAGCTTCATTCGTCATCTGTCACTCCAGTTTGCAATAGTTTGTCGAGACCCCCGCGGGCGTCGAGATCGTAGAGATCGTCGCACCCGCCGACATGCGTCTCGCCGATGAAGATCTGCGGCACGGTGCGCCGCCCGCTGCGCGACATCATCTCCGCCCGGCGTGCGGGCACGGCCTCGATGTCGATCTCCTCCAACGCGACACCCTTTCGCTCGAGCAGCTGCCGCGCGCGCGCGCAGTACGGACACCAGCTCGTGGCGTACATCACGACCTTCGGCCCGTTGCGAGGCTCCGTCTCTGCGCCCTCTGAGCCCCACATTCGCGAGGCGATGCTCATTGGGAAACTCCGTCGGGCCGGCTGTCGCCGTCCAAGATCGCTCCAGAGGATTTTGTCATCCGCTCGCCTTCGAGCCTTTCTCGAGCGGCAGATTGTCCGACCGCCAGGCCGCGAGGCCGCCGCGCAGGTTGAATGCCTGTGCGAACCCCTGGGCCTTCAGCTGCCGGGCGGCCGAGGTGCCGAGGGAGCCGGACTCGTCATAGACGATGAGCGGCTTCTGCAGATACTTCTTCAGCGTCTCCCCCGCCTTCAGGATCTGCTCGCCGTCCATGCGGCGAGCCCCGGCGAGATGACCGGCGCTGTACTGCTCCGCGGCACGCAGGTCGATGACCACCGCACCGTGATTCATCAGACGGATCGCATCGTGCGGCGAGATCGCGCTGAAACTTTCCGCGCGCGCCCGTATCTCGATGACAATGACCAGCACCAGCACCACGACCGTCGCGACGACGAGCCAATGATTGACCTGGATGTATTGAGCTAGACGGTCCATGCAGAGCGCACCAGAAGATAGCACCGGCCGTAAAAAGGGCGCGCATTATAGCGCTCATATGCGAGCCGTCCGCATCCTCGGCCTGATCGCGCCGATCCTGCTCCACGCTCTCGCCGCCACCCCCGCCGCCGCCGCGGGCCGCCACCCTGCACCCGCCCGCTCCCATGCGAACGCCAGCCAGGCCCGGGCGCAGCTCGAGGCCGTCCGCAGCCAGATCGCGCGCATCACCCGCCAGGTAAGCCAGGGACAGGCGGAGCGGGACCGCCTCAGCCGCCAGCTTCGGGCGACCGAGGAGTCGGTCGGCAAGGCACGGACTGCGCTCGATCGCCTGCGCCAGCAGCGTGCGGCCGGCTCCGCCCAGCGGGCGCAGCTCGAGACGCAGAAGCGCGGGCGGGAGGCCGACCTTGCGAGCCAGCGCCAGGCGCTCGCCGCCCAGCTTCGCGCCGCCTATCTCATCGGCAGGGAGGAGCCGCTCAGGCTTCTGCTGAATCAGGGCGACCCGGCCCGGGCGGGCCGGATGTTCGTCTATTACAGCTATTTCGGCCGCGCCCGTGCGCTGCAGATCCATTCCATCGAGGCGGATCTGCAGCGGATCGGGCAGCTCGACGCGGCGGTGCAGGCGCAGGACGCGAAGCTCTCGAGCCTGCAGCAGGCGCAGCAGGCCCAGGTCTCGGCCCTGGAGCAGGCGCGCTCCCACCGTATGCAGGTGCTGGCGAGCATCGCCGCGCAGACCCGGACCCGAGCCGCGCGGCTCGCCCGCCTGCGGCGGCAGCAGAGCGGACTCGAGTCGCTGCTGGCGCAGCTGCGCCGCGCGACCGAGAGCCTCCCCCCGGGCGAGTTCAGCAATTCCCCCTTTCCGCGCCTGCGCGGCAGGCTGCCTTGGCCGGTGGTGGGGCGGATCGTCGACGGCTACGGGAAGGTGCGCGCCGGCGGCCTCAGGTGGCAGGGGGATCTCTTCGCCACGGCGCGCGATGCGCCCGTGCGCGCGGTATCCCAGGGACGGGTGATCTACGCGGACTGGCTGGCGGGCCTCGGTCTTCTCATCATCGTCGATCACGGTGGCGGCTTCATGAGCCTCTACGGCCACAATGCCCGCCTGTACGACTCGGTCGGCCAGCATGTCGCCGCCGGCCAGATCATCGCGGAGGCGGGCGATACGGGCGGCAGCGCCCGGCCGGAGCTCTACTTCGAGATCCGCAAGGACGGCAAGCCCCTCGATCCGCGGCTCTGGCTGCGGCACTGATCGTCAACAGCAAGTCAGCGAGCAGCCCCGGGGCCGCTCCCTGGGCCGCGGAGCCGAGCTCAGCAATGTGGCCGCGCTCGCCCGCAGCGCCGCCAGGCGACTTCGGGCCAATGTGAAAGCCGTCAAGCTTTGAGCCGCCAGCCGGGCGCCCATCGGGTGAACCGCCAACTCGCGCAAGGCCGCCAGGCCCTTTCGTGGGCGAAAGTGGCGGCCATTTTCCATCTCCAACCGCGGCTGCGGCATGAGCCGTCCTCCGGCAGACAAAACGATCCCCGAGCACCGCACCGGTGGCTCCGAAGGTCAGAGGAGGCCGCCGGACCCCTGGGGCGGATTCGAGCCGTACGCGCAGCTTTGCCGGACGCTGCTGCCGCGCGCTCAGGGGGCCTCCCTATTCGACATTCGGGGGGCGCCGCGCTGGTCGACGGATGCCGCCTCGGCCGATGATCTGAAGCCCGTGATCGCCGGCACTCTGGCCGACGCGCACTCCGCTGCCGAAAGCGACGGCGAGCTCCGCATGCTGTCCGGCAACAGGCCGGCTTACCTCTTCCGCATCAGGGATGACTCGCGACGCCTGCTCGCCATCCTCGCCGTCGTGTGCGCGCCCGACGGCGGTGGGGAGATCGAGGCCCGCGGCTTCGCGCTTGCGCACACCCTGCTTCGGCCGGCGCTGGAATGCCTGCGCCGCGAGCTGCTGGCGCGCGTCGCCATCGGCAGGCTGAAGCGATCGGTGGCGGAGCTGGAGAAGATGCGCCGGAGCGCGGCCGACGGCAGCTTCGATTCCCTGACCGGTCTTTATACCCGCCCCGCGTTCGAGACCCGCATGCGCTTCGAGGTCGCGAGCGCCGAGGGCTCCTCGGCCTGGGCCTCCTTGTACATCAACGTCGACCAGCTTCACGTCATCAACGACAGCCTCGGCATGCGCGTCGGCGATGGCGTGCTGGGCCAGCTCGGCGAGCTGTTGCGCAACCGACTGCCGCCGGGAGCGTTCGCGGCCCGGATCTCGGGCGATCGCTTCGCCGTGCTCGTGCCCGGGTACCTCGACGATGCCGAGCGCTTCGGCGAATCGCTGCGCGAGGCGGCCGAGCAGCTGGGCGGCACCCACGACAACTCGCGGCTGCGCGTCTCCATCAGCGTGGGTGTGGCAGAGCTCGATTCTCGAGGGGGCGAGCTGATGCATTCGCTCGCCGCGGCGGAGGCGGCCTGCAAGGCCGCCAAGGACCGCGGCCGCAACCGCGTGGAGGTCTACCGCGCCAACGACGTCAGCCTGGTGCGCAGATTCGCGGACATCAACATTGCCGGGAGGCTGCACGATGCGATCAGCTCCGGACGGCTGCGTCTCGATGCGCAGCTGATCCAGCCGTTCGGCAGCCGCTCGCACCTGAAGCCCCACTACGAGCTCCTGCTGCGCATGCTGGACGAGGACGGCACCGCCTCGAGTCCCGCGACCTTCATGTCGGCCGCCATGCGCTACCAGCTCATGCCGAGCATCGATCGCTGGGTGATCGAGGCGGCCATCGAGCGTCTCAAGGCCTACGCCGGCACCTTCTCCGCCGTGCCGTTGTGTTTCTCGATCAATTTCTCCGGCCAGTCGCTCAACGACGAGAGCTTCGAGGACTTCCTCATCAAGCGGATCGCCTCGAGCGGGCTGCCGCCCGGGCTCTTCTGCTTCGAGCTGACGGAAAACGCGACCGTCGCGAGCGTCGCCCGCGCCACGGCCCTCATGGGCAAGCTCCGCGCGCTCGGCTGCGGCGTGGCGCTCGATGATTTCGGCACGGGATTCTCCTCGCTGTCCTATCTGCGGCAGCTGCCGCTGACGATGCTGAAGATCGACGGCAGCTTCGTCCGGGATGTCGTCAGGGACCCCCGTGCCGAATCGATGGTGCGCGCCATCGCGCAGCTCGCGCGCACCATGTCACTGGAGACCGTCGCCGAGTACGTGGAAACCGAGGACATTCGCGCGCGTGTCGCCACCCTCGGCGTGGATTACGGGCAGGGCTTCGCGATCTCAAAGCCGCTGCCGCTCGATGAGCTGCTGGCGGAGCTCACCGCCACCCCGGTTGTCGTGCGCGGCGCGCAGGACTCACGGGGCTCGCGAAGCGAGCCCCGTCCGCCAAACGGCGCTGAGCCCCTGGAAGATCACTTGTCGGGTCTTGCTCACCGGCGGTCGGGCGGCCATTGACCGGCAGGACAGGCCGTAGCATCGTTCCGTCCTTTGATCCCGCGGGGGGATTCACCACATGTCGATGCGGTCACGCACGCTGATCGCTCTCGTTTCGGGGGCCATCCTCGGCTTTTCGGCCGCTCTCGCGGGCGGCGTGCTGGCGGCGGGCCCCAATGCCCAGGACAGCCAGACGGGCAACACGATCGAGGCGGCCGTGCAGTCCGTCCAGACCGGACAGGCGGCGGGCGGCGGCGCCGACATCAGCCATTCCGGCGCTGCCGACGGCCTGCCGTGGCAGGAAGCTCGTCTCTTCGCCGAGGTCTACGAGCACATCAAGCGCGACTACGTCGATCAGATCAGCGACCGCAAGCTGATGGATGCCGCCATCCGCGGCATGGTGTCCTCGCTCGATCCGCACTCCGCCTTTCTGAACAGCCGGGAGTTCGAGGAGACCCGTCTGAGCACCATGGGCTCCTACCCGGGCGTCGGCATCGAGGTGGCGGCGGACGGCTCCGTGGTGAAGATCCTCCATGCCATGCCGGGCTCGCCGGCCGAGCAGGCCGGCCTGCGCGCGGGAGACGAGATCGTAGCCATCAACGGCAAGGATGTCGGGTCCAACGTCAACGGCGCCATCGAGCACATGCGCGGGGTCACGGGAAGCAGGGTGACTCTCACCATCCATCGCGCGGGCAAGGCCGGCGTGATCAATTTCGCGCTGCGCCGCGCGAACGTGACGGTCCACAGCGTCGTATCCCAGAGTCTCGCCCCCGGCTACGGCTACGTCCGCATCGAGGAGTTCACCGATACCACCCCTGACGAGGTGAGTGCCGCGATATCGAAGCTGCAGCGCGACAATCAGGGCGGCCTGCGCGGGCTGGTGCTCGACCTGCGCGACAATCCCGGAGGCGTGCTCGAGTCCGGCGTTGCGGTCGCCGACGACTTCCTCAATAGCGGTGTCATCCTCACCGCCCAGGGCCGGACCCCCGACGCCCGGTTCGAGATGGACGCCACGCCGGGCGATCTGATGGACGGCGCGCCCATCGTGGTGCTGGTGAACAGCGGCACCGCTTCAGCCGCGGAGATCGTCTCGGCGGCGCTCAAGGATCACGGCCGTGCGCTGCTGATCGGGCACAAGACCTACGGCAAGGGCACGGTTCAGACCGTCATCCCGCTGCGGTACGGCGGCGCCGTGAAGCTCACCACTTCCCGCTACTTCACCCCCTCGGGCGGCTCCGTGCAGGGCAAGGGCATCCTCCCCGATATCGTCGTCGACGGTCCGGATCGCCAGCCGGCTCCGGTGATGAC
>DAHUXV010000040.1 GCA_027306985.1 Gammaproteobacteria bacterium
TTGGCGCCGGAGGCGGCCATGCCGATCACCTCCTGCGCGCCGAGATTCGCGGAGATGAACGCGAGGCCCGTGATCCACGACGGGATCGAGCGGCCCGAGAGGAAATAGTCGGTACTGGTGCGCATGTAGCGCTTCAGCGCCGCGCCTATCCCGAGCACGAAGGCGAAGTAGACCCCCATGATCGTCCAGTCGATCGCGTGTGGATGCAAGTGGTACCCCCGCTGTACCGTTCACCCTCGACCAGCGCTCGGGGCCGGCTGCCCGCCCGGGAGGAGCGAAGCGAGCGGCGCGGCCGCGGGCACTGGCGGCAGAACGGTATGTCTTGTCGCGATTATCCCGCTCCGCGGGCCCGGCCGCGGCCGCCCGCGGTGGAGAAGGTGTAGATGATCTCGTTGCGGTAGACCTGGCCCGGCGCGAGGACGGCGGAGCCGAAATTCGGGTGGTTCGGCGTGTCGGGGAAGATCTGCGGCTCGAGCACGAAGGCATCTCCCTGGCGATAGATGTGGCCCGAGGTGCCGACCAGGGTGCCGTTGAGGAAGTTCCCCGTGTAGAACTGCAGGCCGGGTTGGTCCGAGGCGAGCTCGAGCACCCGTCCCGACCGCGGATCGACGACCCGCGCCACGAGCCTCGGCACCGCAACCGCCTCGCGGCTGATCACGAAGTTCATGTCATAGCCGCGCCCGATGACCAGCTGCCGCGAGCGGCCGTCGCGGATGTCCCGGCCGATCGCCTTCGGCTTGCGAAAGTCGAACGGCGTGCCCGCGACCGAGCGCAAGGCGCCGGTCGGAATCTGGGTCGCATCCACCGGCGTGATCTCGGCGGCCGGGATCATCATCCGCTCGTCGAGGATGCTGCCCGAGCCCTCGCCCGAGAGATTCCAGTACGTGTGATTGCTCAGGTTGACGATGGTCGGCGCATCCGTCGTCGCCCGGTACTCGATGTGCAGCCGGTCGTGATCGTCGAGCGTGTAGGTCGCCGTTGCGGTCAGAGTCCCCGGGTAGCCCTGATCGCCATTGGGACTCACGTACCGCATGCTCACGGCGGCGGACGAAGGTCCCTGCCTCACCGAGACGATGGTCCAGACCTGCCTGTCGAAGCCCTTCTTGCCGCCGTGGAGCGAGTTCGGCCCGTCGTTGACCGGCAGCTGATAGGCGTGGCCGTCCAGAGCGAAGCGGCCCTTGGCGATCCGGTTGGCGAAACGCCCGACCGTGGCGCCGAAATACGGATCGGCCTTGCTGAGATAGCCCGCAAGCGAGGCAAAGCCCAGCGCGATATCCGCCGGGTGCCCGTTACGGTCGGGCGTCACCACTTCCTGTACGCGGGCACCGTAGGTGATCACGCGCACCGTGACACCGCGATCGTTGTGCAGCGTCACCGCCTCGACTTCTTTGCCGCCCGGCATCCTGCCGAAGTCGGACCGGCTCGCCGTTGCCGCCGCGGCGCCCTGCATGCCTGCCGCCGCGCAGGCGCAGGCGGCGAAGACCGGGATCCATCGGAGTCGCATCGGGGATTGTCTCCTCTTGTCGCGGAATTCGAAGTGGTTCTGCCTCGGGATTCCCGCAGTCCGCTCCGAGCGTTGCGCGCACGCGCGCGTTGTCTCCGAGCTATCGACGGCGCACCGCCGGAGCCCCCCACGCCGAGGATTATGTCTGACAATTAGCGCCGGCCGCAACTCCCGCCGGCGAAGCGGCAGAGCCTCATCGGCGGCCGCCTGACGAGGTGCGCGCCTGTTATCCGGCGCAGTTTCCGGCCTTCTAGCGAAGGGCCCCGCGGCGCATCCGGTGTTGGCTTGTCAGGGACGCGGCGGCCGGTCCCCGGGATGGAAGACCGGTGGCCTGTCCTGAGGCGCACGCATGGCCGGCGGCCGCGCCATCTGCCGCGGCGCGCTCGGCGGCGAGAATTGCCGCTGCGGCATCTGTCGCTCGGGCGGCGCGAAGCGCTGCTGCGGAATCGGGCGCGACGGCGGCCTGAAGAGCGGTTGCTCGACCGGGCGCGACGAGGGCTCGAACCGCGGCTGTGCGACCGGGCGTGCCGGCGGCGCGAAGCGCTGCACCGGGAATCGGCGCTCGGGAGGGGCGAAACGCGGCTGCGGCTCCAGGCGCGGCGGCGGCACGAATTGCCGCACCGGCGGCTGCCTCACCGGCGCCGCCTGACGCCGCGGGGGAACGTGCCACTCGAGCGGTGCCTGCCGTCGTTGCGGCGCCACGGTATCCGGATACGGCCGCTGCATGGATGACCCGGGCCGCACCGGCGGCTGCCGCCCCCGGGACGGACGATCGCCTCCGAGAGCGCGTGCCTGAGGCAGAGTCGGCTGTTGCAGCGCGCGCTCGCGCGTCGCGATGCCGGCGCCAACGGGCATGCCGCGGCGCCCGGGTGCCGTGCGCAGCTGCAGTCCCTGACGTCCCTGCCCCGGCGCCGGGGCGAGACGCACTCGCACGGCCGGCATGTTGGGCCGCAGGCGTGAGAGCTGCGCGAAGGGCAGCGGGCGGCCGCCGTTCGCGCGAATGGCGGCCTGCTCCCTGGCGAAGGAGACGGGCGCACGGGGCGGTGCGAGCCGCGCCACCACCGGCCGATCGATGATCGCGCGCGGCGGCGCTCTGACGAGCCTGCCCGCATTGACGCCGAGAACGCTCTGCCGCACGGGCATGATGGCAGGCGCCGCGGCGCTCGCCCTGAAGGGCATGCCGCCGCGACGCGGCAGAATCACCCGGTGCGGCGCCACGGGCTGCGCGGAGGTGAACACGCTGCGCGGCACCGCCGTGACCGCCCCCGGGATCGCGCTGTTGGAATAGCGCGCATTGCGCGGCCCGAGCGGGAACCAGCCGACGTGCGCGCCGCGATCGTGACGGCCGCCGATCCATCCGACCCGGGCCGGCGCATAGATCGCGCGCTTGCGGCGGGGCTCCGGAATCCAACACCAGCGGCGATGCCAGTAGCCCCACCGCCCGTAGTGAAAGGGCGCGAATCCCCAGGGCTCCGCGTCGACCCAGGTCCAGCCCCAGGGCGAGATCCACGCCCAGCTCCCCTCGCTGTAGGGCGCCCAGCCCACCGCCACCGAGGGAAACCACGCGTAGCCCCAGTCCGGCGTGCTCTCCCAGGTGCCGTAGGAGCCGAGGTCGCTCGCACCGACCACATCGGGCGAGACGTACTGCTGCGCGGCGGCCGCCTGTTGCGCCTCCTCCTGGTCGCGCCGCATCGACCACTCATCGAGGGCGTCCGGCGCGCCCAGCATCGCGTAGTCCGCGTTGAGGACGGTCGCGCCGGTGAAGGTGACGCTCTGCTGCGCCGCCACGGGGTAGGACTGGCCGCCGCCGGTCGCGAGCGCCGCGCCCTCATCGACCGCGACGACGGTCGCATCGCCGGTCTGGCTCACATCCACCCGGTAGGTGCCCGGCTGCTGCAGCGTCAGCGCCAGATTCGGCGTATCGATCTCATCGTCCTCGCCGCTCGCGAGCGAGCGCACGTGGACGATCACCGTGCCGGCGGAGACCTGCATCTGCGCGGTCCGGTCATCGAGGTTGAGGAAGGAGAACCCCGTCATGCTGCCCAAGCGGATGACGGCATCGCCGATGTCGAGCTCGGCCCGGGAGTTCTGATCGGTCCAGAGCCGGTCACCGATGGTGAGCGGCCGGTTGAGGACGGCACCCGTCCAGGTATCGGTCCCCGCGGGCTCGAGCGCGACACTGCCTTGCGCGTAGCTGAGTTGCGCGGCGCGGCCCGGCGGGTTGTAACCTTCCTGCGCGGTCGCGGTGGCGACGGTGCCGAGACACATCAGCATCGCTGCGGCAGCTCCGCCGAAGATCGATAGAGGTCGCATTTTCATGGCGCTACCCTCCGGGGTGACTCATAGCATGTCCCCGGAAGCTGACCAAGTCCTGACGCGGCAGGCGAGCGCTTCCTCGACGTCCATGCGGCGGCAGTGTACAAGATATCCAGAAATTCATGTACACTATTCCATCGATTTTGGGGATCCCGCCGGGGAAGCGCTCGCGATGAAAACGCACGTCGATGTCGATGCCGGAGTTCTGGACGAGATCATGCGGATGGGCAATTTCGCGAGCAAGAAGACCGCCATCAACGCGGCCCTTGCGGAATACCTGCGCAAGCTCAAGCGATTGGACCTTCTGTCCATGCGGGGTAACGTTCCATGGGTCGGCGATCTCGACGCGCTGCGCGCGGATCGCCGTGGCAAAGAATAAAGAATGATCCTCGTCGACAGCTCCGTATGGATCAGCTTCCTCAACGGAGTGAATTCAGCCGAAGCCGCGTTCCTCGCGGCGTCCATCGCCGAGGACCGCCCTCTTACCATCCCGGGCCTCGTGCGCACGGAGGTGCTCCTCGGCGCCCGTACGGACGCGGATGCATTGCGGATGTCCCGATCGCTTTCCGCGTATCCGCTCGTGCCAGAAGCCGCGCCTGCCGATTACGAGCAGGCGGCGGCGATCTATCGGACCTGCCGCGGACGGGGGTATACCATCCGCTCCGCGATCGACTGCCTGATCGCCCAGCTATGCCTGCGCGATGGCTACGAGCTGCTGGCCAAGGATCGGGATTTCGACGCGATCGGCAGCGCCTTTCCGCTGCGGCGGGTACCGGTGCGCCTCATGGTCCACGAGCCCGGCATCCGCTATGCAACCCAGAACGGTCGCGCTCGGCGGCGTCTGAGCCAGGACCCGCCCAGGCGAGCTCATGGCGATCACGGTTCAGGAACTTGACCTCTACCCGTTGAAGTCGGCGCGCGGTATACCGCGGACGCGGGTGCGCCTGAACGCGACCGGTTTCGAATGGGATCGCCACTGGATGGTCATGCGCGACGACGGGGCGTTCCTCACTCAGCGCACTCACCCGCAGCTGGCGCGCATCGTGACGGAGCTGACCCGTGATGGGCTCGTGCTGGCTGCGCCAGGATTCAAGCCACTCACCCTCCCGTTGGCGCCGCAAGGAGCGGCTCGGCCGGTCCGCATTTGGAAGGATGCCTGCGAAGGACTCGATCAGGGCGACGAGGCCGCGGCGTGGGTGAGCGGGGCCATCGGCGAGCCAGTGCGCATCGTGCGCGCGCCGGCGACACCGGACCGAAGGGCGAATCCGAAATACGCCGGCCCGCATCCCGCGCCCATCGCCTTTCCCGACGGCTATCCCATCCTGATCTGCAATCGCGCCTCGCTCGATGATCTGAACCGGCGCCTGCCCGAGGCGCTGCCCATGGAGCGCTTCCGCCCCAACCTCGTGCTCACCGGACTGCCGCCCTTCGCGGAGGACCGGATCGCCGCGATCGAGATCGGCCCGGTCGTGCTCACTCTGGTGAAGCCCTGCACCCGCTGCATCATCCCCTCGATCGATCAGCGCACCGGGATCGCCGGCGCGGACCCGCTGCCGGTGCTGCGCACGTTCCGCTTCGACCGCAAGCTCCTCGGCGTCACGTTCGGCGAGAACGCCGTGATCACCCGCGGCGTCGGCGAGACCCTCGAGCTCGGCGCGCAATGCCGAGTCGATTACGAGGCTTGAAGACTGCCCCTGCGAGCGGCGGAGGCCGCCGATTGATCTTTCCCGCCCGGCCCGATACCGTGCCACCCCGCCTGTAATGGAGTGGGTTCCGAAGCATGAAAAAAACGGCGCTGCTGCTGGCAATAAGCGTTATCGGATCACAGGGAGTGGCGCACGCCCTCGGCGTGACACCCTACCTGCCCCTGAACCTCGACCCCGATGTCGAAGCGCAAGTGGAGCGGGTCCTCATTCTGGGTGACGAGCCGGTCATGACCCGCCCGATCCCGGCGGCGCTGGTTCTCCAGGCGCTCCCCAAAGCCTGCAAGGCGGACCGTCCCCTCTGCGACAGGGTCCGGCATTACCTGCGCCGGTACATGCACGGCAACGGAGTGGAATTCACCAGCGTCTCGCTTGCCGCGACTTCCGGCTCATCGAATATCGTGCTGCCGAACCAGCACGGAGAGAAGGCGCAGAGCCCCTATCAGGTCGCCGGCGCCGCCTACATCCAGCCGAACTCCTACATGCTGCTCAATGTCGGCGGCGTCGCCTACCAGGGGCGGGCGACCCCCACCGGAACCATGCTCAGCCTCGGTTTCGACTGGGCGCAGCTCGACATCGGCTGGCGCGACCACTGGTGGTCGCCGATGACGGACAGCTCGATGCTGATCAGCACCGAAGCGCCGACGATGCCGTCCATCACGCTGTCGAACTACCTGCCGCTGACGCGCCTGGGGCTGCAGTACGAGATTTTCGTCGCCCGGATGTCGGAGTCGAGCCGCATCCAGCTCACCAACGGCAGTCTCACGCGCGGCTACCCCAAGATGGGCGGTATCCGGCTGGGGATCGAGCCCGTGAGTGGCTGGGCACTATCGTTTCAGCGCGTGCTCTTCTGGGGCGGCGGCGCCGCCGGCGGCCAGTCGCTGTCCAACATCTTCCAGGCGTTCGTCAATCCCAGCAAAGCGCAGACCACGGGCTTCGGCGCGGGCAGCAAGGTCATCGGCAAGCAGGAGGCCTCCGTCACCAGCCGGTTCATCTTCCCCGGCCGGGTGCCTTTTTCCGTTTATTTCGAGTACGCGGGCAACGACACCCTGGCGGGTCACACGCCTCTCATTGGCAAGCCCAGCATCTCCGCCGGGATCGACTTCCCGCGCATCGGCCCGTTCAGCCTGACATACGAGATCGATTCCTGGGCACCGACCTGGTACGTACATCCCGCCACTCCAGTGCAGACGGGCTACCTCGACGGGCTCACCAACTACGGCGATACCATCGGCAACTGGTTCGGGGATCAGCGGGTTCTCGCCACCGCCAACAGCCTGGCCGACCAGGTCGGGGGCCAGAGCAACATGCTGCGCATCGGCTGGGAGCCCTCCTTCGGCGGCCTCATGCAGCTGCAGCTGCGGGCGCTCACCAATGAGAACGGCACGCTCTTCAACACCTACTCGTACAAGAACGAGTACATGGAGTCCCTGAGCTATTCCTATCCTTGGAAAGGATACGCCGTGGGCGCGGAGCTCGATGCCGGCCGGGACGTCTTCGGGGGCAATTACTTCCGACTGGAAGGATATCTGCGCGACGGGGACGCGCTGCTGCGCGGCAACGAGAATGACTCCGAAACCGCGGCGTTCGCCGGCGAGCGGCCGAAGGGCGACGAGCTCTATGTCAGCGCAGGAGCGGACTACTACAACACCTTCATCGATCAGCATGTGATCACCCCGTACTCCACGAAATCGACGGTGGGACCCTACTTCGCCGTGGGCGCGCGCCGCCGGGTCTCGACCCACCAGGACCTCGGCGTTGCACTCGAGGCGGATGACATCAGCGGGCGAACGCTACTCAGCGTCCGCATGCTCGATTACCGCTATCGGACCGACTGGCCGCTCGCCTTCAACACGTTCTTCGGCGCCTCGCGGTATGCGCAGGCAACGCCGGCATACGGTTTCTACGTGGGAGCGGGTCTGCAGTGGCGGCACGTGCTGCCCGGCTGGGACGTGGGCCTCGACTACCGCAGCGTGCTCGATGCGCAGCGGATGCGCGACCTGCCCACCGACCCACAGCCGCTGGGTACGCTTAAGCCGGACGCCCTCTACAGCATCAATACCTGGACCCTATATATCTCTCGGAACTTCTGACGGGCCGGGGACGTTCCTACGGGCGCCGCCCGCGGCAGGGAGCGTGAGTGCAGGTCGCCCATGGCGGGATGTCGAAGCGCAGTCATGTCTCCTGCACGGGCGCAGCGAAACCAGGACGCATCGCACTTCGCGGCGATCTCCGTTGCAGTATCCTCCAGAGCATGCGAACGGACTCCCTGGCGCCGTTCCTGGCCGCACTGCTGCTCCTCACGGCGCCCCGGGTCGCCGCGGCGGCGCATTCCCCCGGGAAGGCGGCGCAATCGGTCGGTGGGGATGAAGTCCCCTCGGATGCGCAGCTCGAGCGCTCGCACGCCGTGATCGGGCGGATCACCATCCGCAATGAGAACATCTTCGATCTGAGCAACCCCAAGGACGACCACCGGCTCTTCCGGCTGGCCAACCGCCTGCACCCGGTGACCCGCAAGCACACCATCCGCGAGCAGCTTCTCTTCCATACCGGTCAGCCGTACTCGCGCCATCTGCTCGATGAGTCGGCGCGTATCCTGCGCGCCAATCCCTACTTCTACGACGCTTCGATCCGGCCCGTCGCCTATCACGACGGCAAGGTCGACGTCCTGGTGGTGACCCGCGACGTCTGGACGCTCAACCCCGGATTCGACTTCTCGCGCAGCGGCGGCAAGAGCCAGACCGGTTTCCAGATCGAGGATGCCAACATCCTGGGAACCGGCACCGACGTGAAGCTCTCGCACACCAACTCCGTGGATCGCACCGAGTCCAGCATCGCGGTGATGAGCCCTCATACCCTCGGCACGTGGTTCACCACGAATATCGCCTACGGGAGCTTGAGCGACGGCAAGATGCGCCAGTTCATCTTCGACAGGCCTTTCTATTCGCTCGAGACGCGCCGTGCCGGCGGCATCAGCATCAACGACAGCACTGAAGACGACACGCTCTACGACCGTGGACAGGAGATCGACAAGTTCGCCGACCACAGCCGCTTCTACCAGATCTACGGCGGCTTCTCGCATGGGCTCGAGAACGGCTGGACGCGCCGCTACAGCACGGGGCTCACCTATGACCAGCACATTTTCACTCCCTCGAATTTCTGGTCGGGCCCGGCCCTGTTGCCCGCGGACCGGAAGTTCGTCTACCCGTGGCTGCGCTTCGATCTGGTCCAGGACGAGTTCGTCAAGCTGAGGAACCACAACCAGATCGACCGGACCGAGGACTTCGACCTCGGCGCTTACGTGACGGCGCAGGTAGGGTGGGCCGACCGGTCTTTCGGCTCCAGCCGCAATGCGCTGCCCTTCATGCTGGCCGCGGGCGATGGCTACGCCCTCTCGCCCCGGGACACGCTGCTCGTCTCGAGCGTCTTCACCGGAAGAGTCCGCAGGGGCACCCTGGAGAATGGAGTCCTCGACAGCTCCGTGCGCTTCTACGCCGAGCAGTCCGGGTATCGGGATTTCCCGTTTCGAGATGGGAACTGGCTCTTCTTCGCGACGCTGACGGCGACGGCGGGCAGGCGGCTCGACCTCGAGAATCAGATCCTCCTGGGCGGCGACAACGGCCTCAGGGGCTATCCGCTGCGGTACCAGGACGGGACCTCGCGCGCGCTGCTCTCGGTCGAGGAGCGCTACTTCAGCGACTGGTACCCGCTGCGCCTCTTTCGGGTGGGTGCCGCGGTGTTCTTCGACATGGGGCGCACCTGGGGAAGGGCTCCGCTCGCGATGCCGAGCCGGGGAATGCTCGAGGACGCCGGCTTCGGCCTGCGCCTCGGCAACGCCCGCACGGGGCTAGGCAATGTGATCCACGTGGACCTCGCCTTCCCTTTCGAAGGGGGCGGGAGCATCAGGCACGTGCAGTTCCTGGTGCAGACGGAGAAGGAGTTCTGAAGGGCGGCGCGCCGCCCTCACCTTCGCTTCGGTCCCAGCCCGGGCGGCGCCAGGACGGTGCCATCGGGCAGGCGGATGCCGCTGCCGCCGGGCGGTGGCGCCGGCCGGCCTGACTGCCCCATCGGCGGCTCCGGTGCCGCGGGCTTCGCGGCACTGGTTGCCGGCGTCCCCGCGATCTTGGCAGCGGCAGCCGGCTTGGGCGCCTGGCTCACCGCGGGCTCTGGGGCTTGCTCTTCTTCCGGGGCACGGGGCGGCAGCACCTCCACGGAGAACGTGAAGGTCCGCTTTTCGGCACCTTGCAGAGCGCCCACGTTGACCACTTGGCGGTCGATCTCCTCGCCGCGATCGTTGCGGATCGAGATCGTGACGTAGTACTCCCACGCCTCCTCGACCGCTGGATGACGGAGGATGCCCTCCACCTTGAGCGCCGAAGTGGCAGCCACCTGGCGCTTCGCCGCTTCCGAGTCGAAGCGCAGGTGGTGCATGCAGCCCGGGCAGATGCTCAGGCTCTCGAGGATGACCGCCTTGCAGTGCGGGCAGGTGCGCGTCTTGCCCGTCGGGGACGGGCGAGAAGCGACGTTCATCAGCTACCGACGGCTTTGGACCGGGCCTCGCCCTCCCAGCCGAACTCGACCTGGCCGCGCATGCGCGAGCCCGCGGCCACGGTGAGGGAGCCGGCCTTGACGTCGCCGCTGATCACCCCGCTTTCGAGGAGCTCCACCCGCTTGGCGTTCTCGATGTTGCCGAGGAGCTCGCCGCCGACCACGACCACGCTGGCCTTCACCTGGCCCTCGAGGTGCGCGCCGGAGTCCAGGGTCACGTTACCGTCGACGTGCACGTCGCCCTTGAAGCGGCCCGCGATGCGCACGTGGCCCGAGCCCATGATCTTGCCCTCGATGGTCAGGTCCGAGGCAATGACGGATTCTTTCATGTCGACGCGCTGCTCTTTGGCGGGACGGCGGGGGATTTCCGCGCTGATCGGGGCGACGTTGGTCTTCTCCGGCGATGCGGCCGGCGACGGGGCGGCGCCGAAGCCCGGCGAGGCTCCTGCCGAAGGGGTAGCGGTTCCAGTGTTCGAGTCTTTCCAAAGCGCCATGAATGGCCCCCGATGCAAGATGTGAAGAGGAGCGTCGAAAGGTACTCGTCGCCGCGGCCAAGAGCCAGTGTCTCTGCATACCGACAAGGCGCCGTCAAGCCCCTGGCGGCGCCGCGGGCGGTACCTCCCGGGCGACGGGCGGTCGGCCGGTCAGGCCGCCTGGGAGCCGCACCTTACGGCTTTGAGAAGTACGTCAAAATCGGCTCCCTTGGTGACGAAGGCGCAGGCGCCGCGCCGCTTGGCCTCCCGGGCGACATCCTCGCTGAACGCCAGGCCGCTGAAGACGATGATGCGCAGCAACGGCAGGGCCTCGGCCAGCTCCCCGATCAGCGGCAAGCCGCTTCCCCCTTGAAGCATCAGATCGAGGATAAGGGCATCGGCCGCAGTGCGGCGCGCCGCCGCCAGCACCTCCCCGGCCTGCGCCACCTGCCCGACGCAGCGCATGTCGGGCTCGGTGTCGATCAGCTGACTCATGATGTCGCTGAGATCCCGGTGGTTCTCCGCGATGAGCACTCGCAACGGTTGCTTTTGTTCCTGCAAAGGGTCTCCCTGCCGGAAGGGATGGGCCGGGCGCACTTGAGCAAGCCGCATGCCCGGCGAGTCAGGCCTCTATCAGCTGCAGCAATTCCTCCGTCTTCTCCCGCATCAGCGGCTCGCTGCCGCGCGCCTCCACGTTCAAACGCACCAGCGGCTCGGTGTTGGAGCCGCGCAGGTTGAACCGCCACTCGGGAAACTCCATCGAGAGACCGTCGGTGAGGTCGATGGCCGCGGCGCGGCTCTCATACTGCGCCCGCACGCGCGCCAGGATCGATTTCGCGTCCGATTGCAGGTGGCGGTTGATCTCGCCGCTGATCGGGAAGAGCCGCATGCGCTCGCCGACGAGCTTCGAGAGCGGACCGCGCTCGGCGATCACCTGCAGCACGATGAGCCAGGGGATCATGCCGCTGTCGCAGTAG
>DAHUXV010000044.1 GCA_027306985.1 Gammaproteobacteria bacterium
GTAGTCGGCATTGATGACCTCGGCGGCCGAGAGATAGGCCGCCAGCGCGGCGCAGACCAGGCCGGCATACCCGCCCGCCGCCTGCAGGGCGGCGGAGCCGCGCAGCTCGCCCGCGGCAAGGAGGAAGAACGTGATCCAGAGCGTCAGGAACACGAGCTGCAGCACGGTGGAGTGGCGGAAGGAGGCGATCCACATGTAGAACGTGAAGACGCCCCAGACGAGCAGATACCAGCCGACGAACGCCGGCGGGGCGCCGCCGCCGAATTCGTGCGCGTAGGCCACGAACGACAGCCAGAACGACCCGTAGCCGATGAAGGCCACGGTCGCAAACGTGTTGCCGCGGATGAAGGACAGGATCCCGGCGAGCACCTGCGCCCCGCCGCCGAATGCGAGCGCCATGGCCAGGACGATGGGAAGGCTGCTGCCGCCGAAGAGCCCCGCATTGACCATGCTGAGAAGCCAGGTGGTGGCGGCGAAGCCGATCAAGCCGAGCGGAGCGGGATTGGCGAGCTTGCTGTCCACGATTTCCCCCAGTCGAGCCGCGATTGTTATGGTATCGATAACATCGTAGTCCGCCGTCCGGGCTGCGTCAATGTGCGACCGGGCGGCCGCAGTCCCGGCTACCGGGCCGCCGCTCCTGCCGCCGCGCGCCGCCAGACCAGGGCGCGGTTGTTCGCCGGCATGGGCCGATCCTCCACGAGGATGAATCCGATCGAGCGCGCGAGCTCGTCGACGGCGGCGAAGTCACGGATGCCGCTCTGCGGTGAGCGCCGCTTGAGCCAATCATCGAACGCGGCGTTGCTCGGGCTGGTGAAGCGGCCGTTGTAGTTGAAAGGTCCATACACGGCCAGCACGGCATCGGCAGTGAGCACCTCGGGAAGCGCGGCGAACAGCGTCTGCACCTCCGGCCAGCTCATGATGTGCAGCGTGTTGGCGGTGAACACCGCATCGAAGCGGGCCGCGGGCCAGGAGCCTGTTACATCGAGCGCGATCGGCGGCGGCAGATTCGACAGCCCCGATTCCCCGACCCACGCCCGGATCCCGGGAAGGCTGCAATCGAGGTCCGATGTCTGCCAGGTGAGCTGCGCCATCGCGGCGGCGAAATGCACCGCGTGCTGCCCGGTGCCGCTGCCGATCTCGAGCACGCGCCGGCGATCGGCGAAGCGGTCCCGCAGCACCTCGAGTATGGGATCGCGATTGCGCTCGCACGCTTCGGAACGGGGCTTCACGAGCTCTCAGGCGTTCGCGCGCGCGATCCGGGGCCGCATCGGTATCCAGCGGCCGGCGCGGGCCGTGAGCACGAGCAACACCACGGCGACGGCGAGACAGACGGCAATCGCCATCACCGACGCCTCGGGCCCGAACTTGCCCCCGGTGAGAAGGGTCCGGCCCGCCAGCGAGACGGAGAAGATCCCCTTGCCGACGGAGCCCCCGGAGACGGCCACCCCGAAGATGCCGCCCTCGGTGAAATTCCAACCGAGGTGCAGCCCGATGGGAAACCACAGGTTGCGCGTCAGGGCGTAGGCGGCGGCGAGCAGCACGCCGGCCTCCAGGGCGATGGCCGCCGTGGAGATGACCGTCGCGCCCGGATTCAGCGCGTGCAGCAGCCCGAACAGACCGGCGGACACGGCGAGGGCCGCCACGGAGCCGAATCTCTCCTCCAGGATGCGGAACAGGCTGCCGCGGAAGGCGAGCTCCTCGCCCACGCCCGCGAGTATCGAGACCGCGAGTGTCGGCACGACATCGAAGCGAGCCGCTACCCCCGACCAGCGTGCGACGCCGACGGCATGGAGCAGCAGG
Source organism: Gammaproteobacteria bacterium (assembly GCA_027306985.1). Classification (GTDB taxonomy): domain Bacteria; phylum Pseudomonadota; class Gammaproteobacteria; order Steroidobacterales; family Steroidobacteraceae; genus 13-2-20CM-66-19. The sequence continues at coordinate 1,801 of DAHUXV010000044.1, forward strand.
AAGACGCTGGCGAAGAGCGCCAGGCCCAGAAGAATGCCCGCCCCCGCCTGAAGGGGCCGGGGCGCGATCTCACGAGCCGCACGGCATTCCAGCAGGCGCACCAACCCGCCGTAGAGGCCGAGCAGGGCCGCGGCAAGCAGCAGCACCGCTGCGAGCGACGCCCAGTCCGCGCCGGCCGCGGGCGCGTGCCGGATCGTCCACATGCGGGCGAGCTGAGCGCCGATATCGCCGGCAAGCAGCAGTATGAAGAATGCCGGCAGTCTGAGCAGCGGCGTCCGCCGCGTGAGATCACGCCAACGCGTGCCGGGTGAGGGCGCGGCCATGTCACCGCCGGGGCTGCTTGCCATATCCCGCGATCTTAGCCAATCCCCCCGGGGCGCGCACCCGCGCGCGACCGCTTGGCGCTCGCCGGGCGTCGGGGCCGCTCTTCTGGCGTCGGGCCGCGATGAGGCCGGAATATGGGACACTGCTCGCGCCATGACATCCCACGCCAGTCGATTTCAAAGCACCGTGCCGTTCTACACCCGGTACCGGCTCGCGTATCCGCCGCGGCTCATCGAGCGCGTCATCGAGCTGACGGGGATGAGCGCGGGCGATCCGCTGCTCGATCTCGGCACGGGGCCGGGTCTTCTTGCCGTACCGTTCGCCGCGGCGGGAATGCGCGTGACCGCCGCCGATCCGGAGCCCACCATGCTCGCGGCGGCGGGCGAGGCGGCCCGTGCCGCGGGCGTGACGCTGACCTTGTGGAACGGCGGCTCGGAGGACCTCGCGCCCGGGATGGGACCCTACCGCCTGGTGACGATGGGCAGATCGTTTCACTGGATGGACCGCGCCGCGGCCCTGACACGGCTCGACGGCATGGTCGCCCCGGGCGGCGCGATCGCGCTCTTCCACGACGAGCACCCGAAGACGGCCGAGAACCGTTGGGTCGGGGTGCTGCACGACATCGCCAACCGATACGGCCGCGGCGACGAGCCGGTCATCTGCGAGCGCCGGTCGGCCGGGTATCGCTCGCACGAGTCACTGCTGCTCGACTCGCGATTCAACGTGCTCGAGGCGGTGAGTGTGGTCATCCGCAGGCCGATAACGGCGCAGGAGATCCTCGGCCGGGCGCTCTCGATGTCCACGTGCTCGCCGGAGAAACTGGGCCCGAGACTCGGCGCCTTCGAGGCCGACCTGCGCAGCGCGCTGGCCGGGCTCGGCGAGCTCGCGGAAATCGCGAGCCTCGTCGCGCTCATCGCGCGGCGCCCCTGATCAGCGCGCCAGCCGGCTGCGCTCGGCCTCCAGCGCCTCCCAGCGGTCGAACTTGGCGAGCAGCAATGCCTCGATCGCCTCGATCCGCCTGCGATCGGCGCGAATCCGCGGCGCGCCCCGCTGGTGATAATCCGGCGCGCTCATGCACGCGGTG
>DAHUXV010000061.1 GCA_027306985.1 Gammaproteobacteria bacterium
GAAGTACTGCTGCACGTCGCCCATCATCCGCAGCGCGAATTCCGTGGAGAAGATGCAGGTGTTCTGCGCCTGATCCTCCTTCAGGATGTCGGCCTGCACGGTGCCGCGCACCGCCTGCAGCGTCTCCGACCGGATGCGCTCGTAGACCTCGGGCTCCACGAGCTGCTCGCCCGTGACGCCAAGGAGCGCGAGCCCGGAGCCGTCGTGGCCGGCCGGCCGCTCGCCCTTGTACGCGGGCGGCTCGATGCCGCGCGCCGCCCCCGCCTCGTGCAGCTGCGCGATGCGCCGCTGCGCCTCGCTCCAGCGTCCCTCGGCCCGCAGCCAGCGCTCGACCCGCTGATCGATCGCGGTGTTCATGAACATCGCCAGAATCATGGGCGCGGGCCCATTGATCGTCATCGACACGGAAGTCGAGGCCAGGGTCAGGTCGAAGCCCGAGTAGAGCTTCTTCATGTCATCCAGCGTCGCCACCGATACGCCGGAGTTGCCCGTGCGTCCGTAGATGTCGGGCCGGGTGTCCGGATCCTCGCCGTAGAGGGTGGTCGAGTCGAAGGCGGTGGAGAGCCTGACGGCGTTGCCGCCCCGCGCGAGATAGTGGAAGCGGCGGTTGGTGCGCTCCGGAGGGCCCTCGCCCGCGAACATCCGCGTCGGGTCTTCCTCCTCGCGGCGATAGGGATACACGCCGCCGGTGTAAGGATAGAAGCCGGGCAGGTTCTCCGTGCGGATGAAGCGCAGCAGCTCGCCCCAGTCGGCGAAGCGCGGCACGGCGATCTTGGGAACGCGCTGGTGCGACAGGGTCTCGGTGTAGTTCTCTCCCGTGACCTCCCGGTTGCGGACCTTGTAGGAGTAGGTCTCTTCCGTGGCCGCGCGCGCGCGCGCCGGCCAGGCCTTGAGCTCGCGGATCCCTTCGGCGCCGATTTCCTCCAGCGCCCGGTTGTAGGCGGCGCGCAGCTCGCGCCGCGTCGCATCGGCGGCGGGGTCGGCCAGCGCCGCCTCGCCGTACGGCTCCAGGGGCGCGGGCAGCGCGGCATCCTCGAGCGCCCGCAGCGACTGGTGCAGGCCGTATGCGCGAGCCGCCGCGGCCGCCTGACGCTCCGTCGCCGCGTGCGCCGCCCGGCCGCCCTGCGCGATCTCCGCCAGATATCGCACCCGCGCGCCGGGGATCAGCGGCTCCCGCGGCGTCAGCTCCACCGGACCCGGATCGGACACCCGCCAGCCCGCGGTGCCGGCGCCTTTGGCGCTGAGCCCGTCGCAGAGCGTGGCGAAGAGCCGATTGACGCCGGGATCGTTGAAGCGGCTCGCAATGGTCGGGAAGACGGGCAGTTCCGCATCGGGCACGCGGGCCTGCGCCGGGTGATTGCGCCGCCACTGCTTGCGCACGTCGCGCAGGCTGTCCTGCGCGCCGCGCTTGTCGCTCTTGTTGAGCACGATCAGATCCGCGTAATCCAGCATGTCGATCTTTTCCAGCTGGCTCGCGGCCCCGTACTCGCCGGTCATGACGTAGAGGGACACGTCGACCAGGTCCACGATCTCGCTGTCCGCCTGCCCCGTGCCGGCGGTCTCGACGATCACCAGGTCGAAGCCCGCGGCCTGATAGAGCTGGATCACTTCCTTCAGCACCGCCGAGGTCGCCAGGTGCTGCCGCCGCGTGGCCAGCGAGCGCATGAAGATGGCTTGCACGGCGAGGCTGTTCATGCGGATGCGGTCGCCGAGCAGCGCACCGCCGCTCCTGCGGCGGGTCGGGTCCATCGCGACCACGGCGATCTGCCGGTCGGGGAAATGCCGCGTCAGGCGCGCGAGCAGCTCGTCGGTGAGGCTCGACTTGCCGGCCCCGCCGCTGCCGGTGATGCCGATGACGGGGGCGCGGGTGCGCGCGCGGCCGAGGGCCCGGCGGATCTGCTCCGCCTCGCCGCTGCCGGCCGGCGCGTTCTCGAGCAGCGTGATGGCGCGGGCGATCTGCGCGTGGTCGCGGGCATTGAGCGGCCGCGGCTCGTAGGCCGGCCTGGCGGCGGCGCGGACGCGCGTGAACACGTCGTCGATCATGCCGTCGAGCCCGAGCCTGCGGCCGTCCTCCGGCGTGTAGATCCGCTCGACCCCGTAGCGCTCCAGCGCCTCGATCTCGTGCGGCGCGATCGTGCCGCCGCCGCCCACGATGACGCGGATGTGCTCGCAGCCGCGCTCGCGCAGCATGTCCACCATGTAGGTGAAGTACTCGTTGTGTCCGCCCTGGTACGAGCTCGCGGCGATCGCGTCCGCATCCTCCTGGATCGCGGCCCTGACGATCTCGGCGACGCTGCGGTTGTGGCCCAGATGGACGACCTCGGCGCCATGGGCCTGCAGCAGGCGGCGGATCATGTTGATCGCCGCGTCGTGCCCGTCGAAGAGCGAGGCCGCGGAGACGAACCGCAGCGGGGGCCCCGTCCGGCCGCTCTCGGTATCGGGGGGATCGGCGGCCTGGGGGATGGCCTGAGAAGTGGACCGGGCGGCGATGCTGGGTTTGGGTGCCATGGGGAACGCTCGCTTGCAAGCTGGCGGCGAAGGGAATAATTTACCTTTACGCGCCGGTAGAATGGCTACCAGCGAGTATGATCCAGCGCCGGCCCCGGGGTCAACGAGGGCCGGCGGTTCCGGTCCGCTATACTGGCCGGCGCACCCATCCGCGACCCCCGACCGAAATGCCGAGCAACCGTCCCAAAGCAGGCTCGCCGCAGGCGCCGTCACCGGCGGCGCGCGCCGAATCGACCGCCTCCCCGTGGCGCGCCAGCCGCGAGCGGCTGCGCGACCGCGAGGTCAAGCGCGAGGCGGTGATCCGCGCCGCCGCGCGCGCCTTCAACCGCAAGGGCTATCACAACACCTCGCTCGACGACATCGCCGCGGCGCTCGCGGTGACCAAGCCCACGGTCTATTACTACGTCAGCAACAAGGAGCAGCTCCTCTTCGAGTGCTTCGTCGCCGGCATCGAGGGGATCCGCGCCGCCTTCCGCGAGGCGCGCTCCCTCGCGACGCCGGGCCGGGAGCGGCTGCAGGCGGTGCTGCGCCAGTACGGCGCGGCCGTCGCCTCGGAGTTCGGCTGGTGCATGGTGCGCGCGGAGGACCAGGACCTCTCGCCCGACATGAGCGCCCACATCAAGGCGATGAAATCGGAGATCGATCAGGGCATCCGCCGGCTGCTGCGCGAGGGCATCCAGGACGGCTCGATCCATCCGTGCGATCCCAAGATGACCGCCTTCGCCCTCGCCGGCGCGCTCAAC
>DAHUXV010000069.1 GCA_027306985.1 Gammaproteobacteria bacterium
ACATCTTCAACCGCTTCGCCCTGGAGGAGATCCATCGGCTCTCGGGCGGCGTGCCGCGGGTGATCAACGTCATCTGCGACCGCGCGCTCCTCGGCGGGTACTCGCTCGACCGCCACCGCATCACACCGCCGCTGGTGCGCAGCGCCGCCTCCGAGGTGTTCGGCAAGCGGTTCTCGCCTCCCTGGCTGCCATGGGCGGCCACGGCCGCGGTGGCCGCGGTCCTGGCCGCCGGCAGCTTCGGGCTCTGGCGCCTGCAACCCTGGCGCTGGGCTCATGCGCCCGGGGTGCCGGCTGCCCAGGCCGCGCCGCGGCCGGCGCACTCCCCCCGAGTCCCGACAAAGCCGGCGGGAGCGATCCCGGACGCGCCGGCGAGGCAGGCCGCGCTGAAGGCGAAGCCGGCCGTTGCGCCCGCCGCGGCCGGCGCTGCGGCCGCGGAGCCTCTGTCCGCCCTGCTCGCGGGAAATCCCGGCGGCACGACCACCGATGCCGCTTTCAACACGCTGTTCGGCCTCTGGGGCATCCAATACGCGCGCGACGGAACGGACCCGTGCACGCAGGCCGCCCGGCATGGACTCGCCTGTCTCACGGAGCGCGGCTCCCTCGGGCAGCTGCGCCGCTACGACCGCCCGGCGATTCTCATGTTGACGGGCACGCAAGGCGGCAGCCACGAGGTGGTGCTGACGGGTCTTTACGGCAACCGCGCCACCGTCGAGATCGGCAGCTCCGCACACCAGGTCGGGGACGGCGAGCTGTCACGTTACTGGCTGGGCGACTACGTGATGTTGTGGCGGCCGGAAACCTCTCCGGCGCAGACCCTTGCCGCCGGCATGCGCGGCGCCGGCGTGCGCCGGCTGCGGATCAGCCTGGAGAAGCTCGCCGGTGTCTCCGATCCCGCCCCGAGCGACGTATATGATGCGAGCCTCACGAGCCTCGTGCGCCGGTTCCAGCGCGGCCACCAGCTCACGGTGGACGGCATCGCGGGCATCAGAACGCAGGTCGTGCTGGCTGGCGCGCTGGCCAGCCCCGGCTCCCCCCTCCTGAGCGCGGCCCACGAGTAACCACCATGTCGTTCATCCTGGATGCGTTGAAGAAATCGGAGAGCGACCGGCAACGGCAGAGCGGGCCTTCGCTCTTCGAGGTGAAGGTTGCGCCGCCCCGGCGGACGCTGCCCGTCTGGGCCGTGGCCATTGCCGTGCTGCTGGCAATCAACGTCGTCGTGATCTCCTGGATCCTGCTGCGGCACGCGCCGGCGCACGAGCCCGCGGCGGCCAACACCGCCGCTGCCGCACCCGCCCCGGTCACGGTTGCCCGGACTGCCGGCGCGGCGGCTTCCAGCGAGACCGCGCCGCCGGTACCCGTCGCGGCGAATGGCGCCGCCGCCGCGCCTCGCGTGGCGGCGCCGGTCTTCGCGCCGGCGCCGGGCTCGGGCCAGGCCCCCGCGGCATCTGCCGCGCCGGGTAGCGCGCATGGCGGCGCCGCCCAGGCGCCTCCTGGCGCCAGTGCGAGCGATTACAGCCCGGCGGCCGAGCCGTCCCCCGGTCCGGGCTCCGGTGCGTCGGTGACCATTGGGGACGCGCTGCCGCTCTACCAGCAGGTCATCTCCAGCGACGGGCTGCCGCCGCTTCACCTGGATCTGCATGTGTACGCCAAGGACCCGAAGGACCGCTTCGTCATGATCAACATGCACAAGCTGGGCGAGGGGGGCACCCTGCCGAACGGCGTGCACGTGGACGCCATCCGGCCGGACGGGGCGGTCCTCTCCTACCACGGCACGCAGTTCCTGCTGCCGCGGGATTGATGGGCCCTGCACGGCTCTAGACGCCGTTCACAGCTCCTGGCGCCCGGGATGACGGGCTTCACAGAATCGCCCCGCCGGTAGCGACAACCGAGCCCTGGCTGGTCCATCGTTTTCTGCTGAGGAAATGGGGTCCCAGTGGCAACCACCAGGCGGAAAGGCTCTCCGGCGCGCATGCTGGTCGTCGATCGCGATGCGAAGTATCGCGAGTGGCTGCGGCTGCACCTGGGCATTCTGTTCCCGGACGCGGCCGTGGGCGCGATCGACCTGGCGGAATTCGAGCCCTGGAGCGCCGCGGCCCCGGGGCTCGAGTGTGACGTACTGCTGCTGGCCACGAGCTTCGGCACCGGTCCCGAGGACCCGCAGGCGCACGGTCTCGAGCTGCTGCGCAAGCTCCGGGCACGAAATGTCTCCTCGGCGGTGATCGCTGTCGCCGAGGACGGCAATGAGCTCACCGCGGTTCGCTCGCTGCAGCTCGGCGCCGCGGACTACCTGCCCAAACGCCTGCTCACCCCGGAGCGCCTGAAGACCTCGGTGCGCGTGGTGCTGCGGCGCATCGAGCAGCGCGTCGCCCAGCGCCTGGCGGTCCTGGCGCAGACGGCGCAGGCCATCGCGCTCGATCCGGCCGCCGAGCCGGGCGAGGCCGAAGCGGGGGATGAAGCCGCCGCCGCGCTGCGGGCGCAGAGCTCCGATACGCCGCCGGACATTCCCGGGTACTCCATCGCGAAGAAGATCGGCGAGTCGGAAAAGGCGGTCGTCTACCTGGCAGCGAGCGCCGCTCTCGGCGCCGACGTCGCGTTGAAGGTCAGCAGGACCTGCCGCGAGGGAAGCGCGGAGCGGCAGGCGCTCGAGCGCGAGTACAAGGCCATCGTCGCGGTCCGCCACCCGTCGGTCGTGAGGATCCACGACTACGGCGTCGAGAAAGGGCTCGAGTACCTCGCGATGGAATACTTCCCGCGCGGAGACCTCAAGGCCCGAATGTACTTCGGGGTGACCGAGGCGGAGACGCTTCGCTACGTCGAGCAGATCGCCGCGGCGCTGTGCGTCGTGCACGGCGCCGGTCTGCTGCACCGCGACCTGAAACCGCCCAACGGCATGCTGCGCGAGTGCGACGACGTCGCGCTGATCGATTTCGGGCTGGCGCGCACCCTGGATGGCGGCGCTCACAGCACCCGCACCGGCGTGCTGCGCGGCTCGCCGTACTACATGAGCCCCGAGCAGGCGCTCGGCGAGCCGCTGGACGCGCGCTCCGACCTCTACTCCCTCGGCGTCATCTACCACGAGATGTTGACCGGCAAGAAGCTGTTCACGGGCGCCTCGGCGATGGAGGTACTGCAGCAGCACGTGAACGCTCCGCCGCCGCACTTGCCGTTGTCGCTCTCCCGTCACGCGCCGCTGCTCTCGCGGCTGCTCGCCAAGCGGCGCGAGGAGCGCTTCAACACCGCTGCCGAGGTGATCGAGGCGGTGGCGAGGCTGCGCCGCGGCACCGTATTGCAGGCGGAGCCGACGGCGGCCTGAGCGCGCGCCCCCCGGGCGCGCCCGCGAGAGGCGCCGTGCGCGCCTTGACAACGCCCGCCCCGGAAAGGTGCAATGCGGGCAAGCAGATTGCTGTGGCAACTCCTGCCGTGAACGACCGCCCGCACCTCGTCGATACGACACTTTTTTACTCGCCGACGAGCGGCGGGGTCAAACGCTATCTGACCGCGAAGCACGCATGGCTGGCGGCGCACAGCCGCTGGCAGCACACCCTGGTCGTCCCGGGAGCGCAGGACCGCACGGAGCGCGGGGGCGTGTGCACGCTCGCCGGCTATCCGGTGCCGGGCAGTTTCAACTACCGCCTGCCGCTGCGTCCGCGCCGCTGGCTGCGGCTGCTCGATGCGCTCGAGCCGGACCTGATCGAGGCCGGCGATGCGTTCCATCCGGCCTGGGCCGCCTGGCGCCTGGCGCGCCGGCGGGGCATTCCGCTCGCCGCGTTCTATCACTCCAACCTGCCGCAGATCATCAGCCGCCGCGTGGGCGGCCGCCTCAGCGAGCGCGCGCTCGGGCGCTACGTGAGCTGGCTCTACGAGCGCTACGACGTGGTGTTCGCGCCCAGCCGGCTGATGCGCGACCTGCTGAACGGGCTGGGGGTGCACCACGCGGTGCACCAGCCGCTCGGGGTCGACGCGGAGGTGTTCCATCCGCAGCGGCGCGGCGAGGGGCTGCGGCAGCGGCTGGGACTCGCGCCCGCGGCACGGGTGCTGGTGTATGCGGGACGCTTCGCGGGCGAGAAGAACCTGCCGGTGCTGCTCGAGGCCTTCGCGCGGCTCGGCTCGCCCTATCACCTGCTGCTCATCGGCGGCGACCGGGAGGCGCGGCCGGCCGCGAACGTGACGATGCTGCCGTACCGGCGCGACAGCCTCGAGCTGGCGGGATGGCTGGCGTCGGCCGATGCGCTGGTGCATGCCGGGACCAAGGAGACCTTCGGCCTGGTGCTCCTCGAGGCGATGGCCTGCGGACGGCCGGTGGTGGCGGCGCGCGCCGGAGCGATTCCGGAGTTCGTCGACGACACGGTCGGCATGTTGGCGGAGCCCGGCAGCGGCACGAGCATGGCCGAGGCGATCGCGGGACTCTACGAGCGCGACATCGAGGAGCTGGGGGCGAACGCGAGAGCGCGGGTGCTGCGCAGGTTCACCTGGCACCGGGCATTTCAGGGCCAGATGGCGACCTACAATGCGCTGCTCGGCAGGCAGAGGGTCGCGGTGCCGGCCCGGGAGTCCGCCACGCAGGCCGTGGAGCCGAGTTAGAACGGCCTCCCGGTCATCGGCCGCGAAGCGACAGCAGCAGGCGCTTGCCGGCGCGGCTGGCGGCGAGCGCCATGACCGCCCGCCAGAGGAGACGCTTCGCGAGCGGCGTGGGGCGCGGCGGAATGGCGCGGTAGAACGCCTTGCCGATGTCGCGGTGCACGTGCAGGGAAGTCGCCGCGACGATCCAATCCCGAGACTCGGAGGCGATGCGCCAATGCCGCTCATCGAGCGCGCTCACGGTCGCATCGCTCAGGGACTCGGGCAGATCGGCCGGCAGCGGCGAGACGAAGGTCAGGATCAGGACCTCGTCGGCGCGATCCGCGGCGAAACCGCTGAGGGTGAGAGCGTCGGCGCCGCGGCGGCAGGCGATCGCGCCGCGAAAGCCGGCCGGGAGCGATGGAGTCTCTGCGATCTGGTCCACGGCAACCTCCATCAGAACCGGGATTCGAGCTCCCAGACCGTGAGCGGGGCGCCGCGGAGCAGCCAGAATCCGGCGCCGATTTCGCGGAAATTGCGCCGCAGTCGCTGCCGGTACCAGGTCGCCGAGCGCAGGTGCACTTTGGAGTCGGTCCGCGACGGATCGCAATTCAAGTCCCAATCGCGGCGCGTCAGGGCGCTGAAGTAGAGCACGCCGCGACAGAGCCGCCCGAAGTTGCCGAGCGCGCTGGCGGCGGCGGCGTCATCGAGATATTGCAGCACGTCGTAGCAGATCACCAGATCGAAGGCGCTGGCGCTGCGGTACTCCTCGATCCGGCCCTGCTCCCAGCCGTAGCGGCCGCAGAGGTAGGCGCTCGTCTCCAGGCAGAGGTACTCGGCCCGCGGCAGGAGTCGCTTGAGCGACGTGCGCAGCATCCCGGTGCCGCAGCCGGCGTCGAGCAGTCTGCGAACCGGCAGGCCGACGTGTTCCGTGAAGGCCGCGATGAGACGCGCGCGGGCCTGCATCTCCTTGCGGGTCGTGACCGCCGTGCGCGGGTCATAGTAGTAGCGGCGGTAGTAATCCCGGTCGAACGCCACCGCGGGC
>DAHUXV010000085.1 GCA_027306985.1 Gammaproteobacteria bacterium
GGCGATCCAGTACGCGATCGAGCACGATCGGGTCTCCGTGACGCTGGTGCACAAGGGCAACATCATGAAGTTCACGGAGGGGGCGTTCCGCAACTGGGGCTACCAGCTCGCCCAGGAGGAATTCGGGGCCCAGCCGATCGACGGCGGTCCGTGGCTGAAATTCCGCAACCCCCTCACCGGCAGCGACATCGTGATCAAGGACGTGATCGCCGACAACTTCCTGCAACAGGTGCTGCTGCGCCCTGAGGAATACGACGTCATCGCGACGCTGAACCTCAACGGCGATTACGTCTCCGATGCGCTCGCCGCGCAGGTCGGGGGCATCGGCATCGCCCCGGGGGGCAACATCGGCGATGGACTCGCGGTGTTCGAGGCGACGCACGGCACGGCGCCGGGCTTTGCCGGCAAGGACCGGGTCAACCCCGGTTCGCTGATCCTCTCGGCGGAGATGATGCTGCGCTACCTCGGCTGGAAAGAGGCCGCGGACCTCATCCTCAAGGGCGTGAGCCTGACCATCGCCCACAAGGAACTCACCTACGATCTGGCCCGGCTGCGCGAGGCGATCAAAGCCCCGAAGCGCGAGCTGGCGGCGCGCAAGAACGTCGAGGAAGATCTGCAGCGGCTCATTCCGGGCGCCACGCTCATGAGCTGCTCGGGATTTGCCACCGCCATCATCCGTCACATGGATGACTGAGCGCGCGCAGTTCGATCCGGACTGCCGTCGCTGCCCGCGTCTGGCCGGCTTCCTCGGCGAGGTGCGCACGCGCTATCCGGACTATTGGGCACGGCCGGTGCCGTCCTTCGGGGCGGCCGATCCGCGCATCGTGATCGTCGGTCTCGCCCCCGGTCTGCACGGGGCGAACCGCACCGGTCGCCCGTTCACCGGTGATTACGCCGGCATCCTGCTGTACCAGACGCTCTACGAGGCGGGACTGGCGAGCCGGCCGCAGTCCGAGACGCGCGAGGATGCGCTGAAGCTGCGTCGCACGCGCATCCTCAATTCGGTCAAGTGCGTGCCGCCGCAGAACAAGCCGACCCCGGTGGAGATCCGCACCTGCAACGCGTATCTCGGCGCGGAGCTGGCGAGCCTCCGGCACGTGCGCGTGGTGCTCGCCCTTGGGCGCATCGCCCACGAGGCGTTTCTGCGCGCCTCGGGCCTGAAGCCCTCGGCATTCCCGTTCGGGCATGGCCGCGAGCATCCGCTCGAGGACGGGCGGGTTCTGCTCGACTCCTATCACTGCAGCCGATACAACACCTCGACCCGCCGGCTGACCGCCCCGATGTTCCAGCGCGTGGTTGCCCGCGCGTGCACGCTCGCGGGCGTTTAAAATGGGCGGGTGAACGCCGCCTTCGACGCCAAGTCCTTCGTCGCCGCGCTGCCGCGGCGGCCGGGCGTCTACCGCATGTTCGATCGCGGGCACGAGCTGCTCTACGTCGGCAAGGCGAGGAGCCTGAAGGATCGGGTCGGCAGCTACTTCAACGCCGGCAACGTCACTCCGAAGGTCCAGGCGCTGGTGCAGCTGATCGCCGACATGGAGGTCACGGTCACGCATTCGGAGACCGAGGCGCTGCTGCTCGAGTTCAACCTGATCAAGGCGCACCGGCCGCGCTTCAACGTGGTGCTGCGCGATGACAAGAGCTACCCGTACATCCTGCTCGGCACCGATCATGCCTTTCCGCGCCTGACGCTCTATCGCGGGGCCCGCACCCCCGGGGCGCGCTATTTCGGACCCTTCCCGAGCAGCACGGCGGTGCGCGAGACGCTCAATCAGCTGCAGAAGCTCTTTCGGATCCGCAACTGCCGGGACAGTTTCTTCGCCAACCGCAGCCGGGCGTGCCTGCAGCACCAGATCGGGCGCTGTTCGGGGCCGTGCGTCGGGCTGATCAGTCCCGAGGCGTATGCCCAGGACATCGAGGCGGCGGTGAAAGTGCTCGAAGGGCGCAGCGATGAGGTCAATGCGCTGCTGCGCACCCGCATGGAGGCGGCCGCCGAGCGGTTCGAGTACGAGCGGGCCGCGCAACTGCGCGATCAGTTGGCGGCGCTGCGCGAGATCCAGGCGCAGCAGGTGGTCACGGCCGAGCATGAGCGCGACGTCGATGTGTTCGCCATCGCCGGGGAGCCGGGCGAGTATGCGGTCACCACGCTGCTGGTGCGCGGCGGGCGCAATCTCGGCACGACCAGCAGCTTTCCGCGCGCGGCGTTCGCCGAGCC
>DAHUXV010000104.1 GCA_027306985.1 Gammaproteobacteria bacterium
GTCTGGTCCTGGAACGCCTTCCTCGCCGCGATCTGCGGCAACGTGTCCGTGTGGAAGCCGTCCCCCAAGACGCCTCTCACCGCCATCGCCGTGCAGCAGCTCTGCAACCGCGTTCTGCTCTCGCGCGGCCTGCCGCCCATCTTCCAGCTCTTCATCGACGGCGGCACGGAGCTCGCCACCCGCTTCGTGGACGACCGCCGCGTCGCCCTCGTCTCGTTCACGGGCTCCACACCGGTGGGCCGCAAGGTCGGCGAGCGCGTCGCCGCGCGCCTCGGCAAGAGCCTGCTCGAGCTCGGAGGCAACAACGCCATCATCGTGGATGAGACCGCGAATCTCGATCTCGCCGTTCCGGCGATCGTGTTCGGCGCTGTCGGCACGGCCGGCCAGCGCTGCACGAGCACGCGCCGGGTGTTCGTGCACGAAGCCCGCGCCGCGCAGCTCGAGCGCCGCCTGACCCATGCGTACCGCCAGGTCCGCATCGGCAATCCCCTCGATCCGGCGACGCTCATGGGCCCGCTGATCGATGCGCCCGCGGTCGAGCGCTTCGAGTCCGCGGTCGCCGCCGCGCGCGCCGCGGGCGGTGAGGTGCTCCACGGCGGCCATCGCCTGGCGGGGCCGGGACACTTCGTCGAGCCCACCCTGATCCGCGCCCGCAACGAGTGGCCCGTGGTGCAGGCCGAGACCTTCGGTCCCATCCTCTACCTCATTCCCGTCGACTCGCTCGAGGAGGCGGTGGCGCAGCAGAACGCGACCCACTACGGCCTCTCCTCCGCGCTCTTCACCGACCGCCTGCAGCATGCCGAGCTCTTCCTGTCCGCCTCGGGCAGCGACTGCGGCATCGCCAACGTCAACATCGGCACCTCCGGCGCCGAGATCGGCGGCGCGTTCGGCGGCGAGAAGGACACCGGCGGCGGGCGAGAGTCGGGCTCGGATGCGTGGAAGGCCTACATGCGCCGCCAGACCAACACCATCAACTGGTCCCGCGACCTGCCGCTGGCCCAGGGAATCCGATTCGAGCTGTAGCGGCAGCGACGCTCGATCCGGTAACGGCGGCGAAGCGATGCAGGCGGCTTTCCCGGAGCCGCAAGAGCAGGAAGTCCCTGCGGCAGCCTGCATGGCCGTATTCACGGCGCGCCGGAGCGTCGGCCTGCGGTAGACGGAAATCCCCTCCCTTCAGGGAGGGGAAGACGTCAACTTCTTCCCCGGCAGCCGCAGCGAGAACCTCGCCCCGCCGAGCGGCGAGGCGTCCACGATCAGCCGGCCGCCGTAAAGGTCGACCGTGTCGTGCACCATGGCGAGCCCCAAGCCGTGTCCCGGCACCTTCTCGTCCGTCCTCACTCCCCGCTCCAACACTTTCGCCCGGTCCTCCGCCGCGATTCCGGGACCGTCATCCTCCACCGTCAGCGTCAGGTTCTCCCTGCCCCCCGCGCCCCCATCCTCCACCGTGACGGACACCCGCACCTTCTCGCGGCACCACTTGCAGGCGTTGTCCATGAGATTGCCCACGAGCTCGGTGAAATCCCCGCGGTCGCCGATGAAATGACTCCCCTCCCCGATCGAGAGCTCGATCGAGAGATCCTTGCGCGAATAGACCTTCAGCAGCGCCGCGCGCAGGTCCGCCGCGACCGCCGCCACCGGCACGGGCGCCTGGCCGAGGAGCGCGCCGCCCGATGCCGCCGCGCGCTTCAGCTGATGCTCGATGATGTCGGTCATGCGGTCGATCTCCGTGCCGATGGTGCGCGCGGCCGTGGCCGAGCCGGCATCGTGGCTCACGGCCGAGCGCATCACGGCGAGCGGGGTCTTCAGCCCGTGGGCGAGATTCCCCAGGGTGTCGCGGTAGCGGGCGACGCGCTTGCGCTCGCCGACGAGCAGCGCGTTGAGGTGGCGCGCCACGCCGCTCAACTCCCGCGGATAGCCCGAGCCCAGCATCTCGCTCCTGCCCTCCTCCACCTCGTGGATCTCGCGCTCGAGCCGGCGCAGCGGCGCGAGCACCCGGCGCAGGAGCGCGGCCAGCGACAGCAGCAGCAGCAGCATGAGCCCGGAGAACCAGCCGAGCATGCGGCTGCGAAAGAGCCACAGCTGCTCCTCGTACGGCGTCAGGCTCACCGCCACACTGAAGGTGAGCGCGTGCGCCTGCCGCGGGTCGTTCTCGAAGGAGATGCCCCGGCTCTCGATCGCCACGCGCGTGTGGCCGACCACCTCGTCGG
>DAHUXV010000122.1 GCA_027306985.1 Gammaproteobacteria bacterium
GCTCGTGGCGGCGGCTCCTGCTGCTGTCGGTTCCCGCGGCGCTCGGCACCGCGGCGCTTTCGCTCCCCGCGCGGGCGGATCCCTGGATACCCGCCGCGGGAGACGGCCGCATCGAGCCCATGGTGCGGCTCTTCGATGCGACCCGGGCGTTCTCGCCGTCGGGCTTCGGCACCGCGACCGAGCCGGCGAGCGAGGTGCGCTATTCGATGTACCGCATCACCGGGACGCAGGGCATCGGCGGCAGGCTCTCGATCGAGTATGACCTGCGCGCCGCGAACCTCGAGAAGATCCGGTACAAGCGCGGCTCCCGGCTCATCGAGTCGGACTCGGGGCTCGAGGATCAGGAAATCGGCCTGAACTTCGGTCTGCATCAGCGCCGAGGCTTCGCCGACTCGATCGAGCTCAATGTCATCGCCCCGACCGGCAGGGTGAGCGGCAGCCCGCAGCTAGGCACCGGGCATGCCGCCCTGGAGCCCGACTATCAGCTCGGGATCGCGCGCGGCCGGCTCCTCGCGACGGTAACGACGGGAGCGCGCGTGTTCGTCGATGGCGCGGCCGCTCAGCTGCGAGCCGACGTCGACGTCGGATTTCACGTGACGCGAAACATCGAGCTCTCGGGCACGCTCTTTTTCGTACGCACGCTGGTGCGGCATTCGCCGCTTCCCCCCGCGGACGCCGGCGAGCGATACGACCTGCTGCGCCCGGGGGTGAGGATCCGGTATCGGGTGAATCGCCTCTTCAGACCGTTCCTCGAATACGAGGGCGATGTGGCCGGCAAGGCGATTCATGCCGGCAGGCGCATCACCGTCGGCTTCGCGGTCGACTATTGATGCGGCCACCGCCGATGTCCACGCGATTGATCCTCATCCGCCATGGGCTGACGGCCTGGAATCTCGCGGGCCGCTATCAGGGCCGTACCAACACGCCGCTGTGCCCGGCGGGCCTCGCCGAGGCCCATGGAGCGGGCGCCGCCCTGCGGGACGCCCGCGCGAGCCTCGTGCTCACGAGCCCGCTGCGCAGGGCGCGCGCGACCGCGGAAGTGATCCGCCGGTGTCTGGGATCGATCCCGTGCCGCGTCGATGAGCGGCTGGTCGAGCTCGGCTTCGGCGAATGGGAGGGCCTGACGCAGGCCGAGGTTCGGCAGCGCTGGCCCGCGCTGCTTCGCGAATGGAAGCGCGCACCGCAATCGATCCGGTTCCCGGGCGGGGAGGGGCTGGCCGACGGGTTGCGCCGCGTGCAGGACTTCCTGCGGTCCCCGCCCTGGGAAGCCTTCGCCCAGCCACGGTGTGTCATCGCCGTCACGCATACGGGGCCGATCCGCCTTGCGAGTCTGTGCTCGGATGGACGACCTCTCGCCGATTATCGGCAGGTGGCGCTGCAGGCCGGCGCCGCCCATCAGTTCGATTGGGACCCGCCCGGGCACCTGCGCCCGGCCGGACTCCTTCCGCTCACGTAAACAGGATCTCCCATGAAAGTCACTCTGTTCGGTTCCGGTTATGTCGGCCTCGTCACGGCCGCTTGTCTCGCTGAGGCGGGCAACGATGTCGTGTGCGTCGATGTGGATCAGCGCAAGGTCGAGATGCTCGGCCGCGGCGAGGTGCCGATCCACGAGCCGGGCCTGGAGCCGATCGTCCGGCGCAATCTCGCCGCCGGGCGGCTGACATTCACCCGCGATGCCGCGCTCGGGGTCGCGCACGGTGTCTTTCAGCTCATCGCCGTCGGCACGCCCCCCGATGAGGATGGCTCGGCGGATCTGCGTCACGTGCTCGCCGTCGCTCGCACCATCGGGGAGCACATGAGCGAGTACAAGCTGGTGATCGTCAAGTCGACGGTGCCGGTCGGAACGGGCGACAGGGTGCGCACGACGCTTCGCTCCTCGCTCGCGCACAGGGGCGTCGTGATCGAGCACGACACGGTCGCGAATCCCGAATTCCTGAAGGAGGGCGCGGCCATCGCCGATTTCATGAAGCCGGATCGGATCGTGGTGGGGGTGGACAATGAGCGCGCCGCCGAGCTCATGCGCGCACTGTACGAGCCCTTCACACGCAATCACGATCGCTTGCTCGTGATGGACGTCCGCTCGGCGGAACTGACCAAGTATGCCGCCAACGCGATGCTGGCCACTCGGATCAGCTTCATGAACGAGCTGGCGAACCTGGCCGAGGAGGTCGGCGCGGACATCGAGAGCGTCCGTCATGGCATAGGATCGGATCCGCGCATCGGATACGCATTCATCTATCCGGGCATCGGCTACGGAGGGTCCTGCTTTCCGAAGGACGTCAAGGCGCTCGTGCGGTCGGCGGCCGAGGCGGGCTGCGGGACGGCCATTCTCGAGGCGGTCGAGGAGGTCAACGAGCGCCAGAAGCGGCGTCTGTTCGCGAAGATCGCGGCGCATTTCGGCGACCTCGCCGGCAGGACGATCGCCGTATGGGGCCTCGCCTTCAAACCCAACACCGATGACATGCGCGAAGCGGCGAGCCGGGTGCTGCTCGAGAGCTTGTGGGCGGCCGGCGCCAGCGTGCGGGCCTATGATCCGGCGGCCATGCCGGAGGCCCGCCGCATCTACGGCAAGCGCGCGGGGCTCGAGCTGTGCCTCTCCGCCGCCGGGGCGCTCGAGGGCGCCGATGCGCTGGCGATCGTCACGGACTGGCCGGAATTCCGCAGTCCCGATTTCCGCTCGATCCGCCTGGCTCTGCGCGAGCCGGTGATCTTCGACGGGCGCAATCTCTACGATCCGGCGCAGATGGCGCGTGAAGGCTTCCGCTACCATGCGGTCGGCCGAGGGCTTCCCGGACCGAGAGCTTCGAATCCTCCCACCGAGCTGCGCCCGAGCGCCGATGATCGGATGCGGGCCTGAGGCACGGGACCGGCTGCAAAGCGCCCGACCCTCCCGCGCGCGCCTCGAGGATTTGCGGCAAGTGCGTATTGGCACCGGCACCTTGCGGACTGTAGCGTGTCGACCGCAGCACTGCGGAATGCTGACAGCGGATTTCCCTTCGCAGATCGAGCAACCACGGGAAAACTCCTCCAATGCGTGTCGAAGCATTCCTTCCAGTGGTGACCGCCGCCGGGCTCCTGCTCGGCACCGTGGCGGTGCGGGCCGCCTCGCCGGCGGTCATCGAGGCGGTCTGGTCGCCTCGCCACGTTACCTTCGTCTATCAGGGCTTCACCGCTCACTACTCCTGCGACGGCTTGCGCGATCAGATCGGGGAGATGCTCTCGAGCCTCGGCGCCCGCGAGCTCGAGGTCCGGGCGCAGGGGTGCACCAGACTCACCGGCGCCGAGCCCTTCCCGGGCGTGAGGGTGAGCATGCAGGTGCTGGTTCCCGCCTCCTCTGAGCGCGGCAAGAAGGCCGGTCCCGTGGTTGCCGCGCACTGGCAGGAGGTCGTGCTCATGCCGCGCAACGCCGGTCCGCAGGAGCAGGGAAATTGCGAGCTGATCGAGCAGTTCAAGGAGACTTTCCTGCCGCTCTTCACCACCCGCCACATCAGCTACCGTTCGAACTGCATCCCGCACCAGCTCACGCTCGGAACGCACCTGAGCGCCGTCGTCCTGATGCCCGATGTCGAGCGCGGCCGCCGGTCACCGCCGGCGTCTGGGCCACGCAAGGAGTGACAGGCCGCCCGCGGCGGGGCCGCGCGCGATGGCGGCATGATCCGCGAGCGGCGGGGCGATGCGCCAGCGCCGGCCGGGCACACGGCTCCGGGCCCATGCGGCTATCTCGGCTGGCGAGACCTGCTCCGTGCGTGGGAGCAGGCTCAAGAGCAGGACGTGCGGCGTACGCTTTTTTACCGCCTGGGCCGGCGCGCGGGGGGAGCGCGCGAGCCGGGAGGCGCGGGCTCTCTTGGACTCTCCTTAGCCCGAAAGCCTGAGCGGCCGTGCCCGCTCGCGCTCGAGCCGCGCGGCGTTGGCGCGCACTCGCAGCAGATCGCGCCGGGCGAGCAGGCCGGCGAGCTGTCCGGTGGCGCGGTCGATGATCGGCACGCGACCGACACCGGCGGCGGCCATGCGGTCGGCCAGATGGCCGACGAGCTCATCCGCGTAGCCCACGAACACTGCGCCGAAGTCCTCTCTCTCATCCAGGGTTTGACCCCGAGGCCAACCCTCTCGCGACCAGCGCAGCACGTCGGCGCGCGACACCATGCCGACGACGCGGTCCACATCGTCCACCACGGGGTAGCTCTTGTGGCGCTTGACGCCGTTCCCGGTGTCAAAGAATGCGAGCACATCCTCCGTCGACATGCGCGCGGGCAGTGTGTGGACCGGATGCGTCATGATCTCGCTCACCCGCATCACCTCGAATGGATCGACGGTGTACTCGTACGTGAGATGCCGCCCGCGACGTGCGAGCCGCTCCGTCAGGATGGAGCGGCGCATGAGCAGCACGGTCACGGCGAATGAGGCGACGCATGCGATGAGCACCGCCGGCATGACGTGCAGGTCACCCGTGAGCTCGATGGCGAATACCGTCGCCGTCAGCGGGCAGCGCAGCGTGCCGCCCAGCACCGCGGCCATGGCGAGCAGCGCCCAGAAGCCGGAGTCGCCGAATGGCAGGAAGTGAGCCTCCATGGCACCGACGGCGCCACCCATCATGAGCAGCGGCGCCAGCGTGCCGCCGGAGGTCCCGGAGGAGAGCGCCACGACCCAGATGACGGCCTTGACGAGGAGCAGGGCCATGGCGGCATGCAGCAGCACCGTGCCGTTGATCAGCGCTCCGATGTTGTCGTAGCCCACGCCGAGGGCGGCCGGCTCGATCAGTCCGCCGATGCCGACGGCGATTCCGGCGAGGGCCGGCCACCACATCCAGTGGACCGGCAACTTCTCGAACAGGTCCTCGAACCAGTAGAGCGCGCCCGTGGTGATGGCCGATTGCAGCCCGGCGACGACGCCGACGCAGGCGCAGAGGGCGAGTCCCCACCACGGCATGGGGGGAATCCCGGTGTGGGGAAAGAGCGGCCAGGGGCCGACCAGCCACGGTCGCCAGGCGATCGCAACGATGACGGAAACGGCCACGGGCACGAAGCTGCGCGGCTTCCACTCGAAGAGCATGACCTCGATGGCGAGCAGCACCGCCGCCACCGGCGTGCCGAAGATGGCCGTCATGCCGGCGGCCGCGCCGGCGACCAACAGTGTCTTGCGCTCCGCGGCGCTCAGCTGGAAGAACTGCGCGAAGAGCGAGCCCAGCGCCCCGCCCGTCATGATGATCGGGCCCTCGGCGCCGAAGGGGCCGCCGGTGCCGATCGCGATCGCGGAGGAAAGCGGCTTCAACACCGCGACCTTGGGCTGAATGCGGCTCTGGCCGATCAGAATGGCCTCGAGCGCCTCGGGAATGCCGTGGCCGCGGATCTTGTCCGAGCCGTAGCGGGCCATGAGGCCGACGACGACACCGCCGATGACGGGTATGAGGATGGAGCCGGCCCCGAGCCTGACATGGCTGAGATAGACGGTCGTCGCGGAGAGCACATGGAAATAGGCGATGTTCGTGACGAGCGCGATCAACTTCAGGAGCACCCAGGCCGCGCCGGCGCCGAAGCTGCCGGTGGCGAGCGCCATCGCGGACAGCACGAGCAGGCGCCGGTCGGCGGTGAAGTCGCGCAGGGTGTCGTGCGCCCCGAGTGTGGAAACAGAGCTTTTCATTGGTCTCCGGTGGAATCGCAGGCCCCGGAAGGGGCGCGCGCGGTAGATCGCAATACGATATTATTGTCCACGAGAAGTCCCATGTCCGCCACCCCCAAAAGGCACAGCCCGCGGGCCGCGCCCTTTCACGGGCTCGCGCTCCACGACTACGAGATCCTCGCGCAATCTCGCGATTGGCTGAGGCGGTTCGCGGCATTCAGCGGGCAGGCGCCGGCCGCGCTCTGCGCGGCACATCGGCAGGAGCTGCGCCGCCTCGCGGGCCCCCCGGGTAACGAATCCAACCGTTCCCGGTCGCAGGATGCTCAGCTTCGCATGGGATGGTGGGGCCGCAGCAGGCAGGGCGCGTATCGCAGCGCGAAGAGCCCGAAGGCGCCGATCCAGAGCGCTGCCGAGCCGAGCAGCAGATCCGTTGCATCGCCCGCCAGCGCCGCGGCGATCCGCAGCGCGGCGGCGAGGACGATCAGCGCATAGATCAGGGTGGTCGCGCGATCCGCCGACAGCGCCCGGCCGGTGTGGCCGCGGCTCACCCGGGTCATGACGGCGAGGATCATGGTGCCGATCGCCCCGGCCGTGAGCGCATGAATGGCGGCGCTCATGGGCAGTGCGGGGTCGAGGTTCGCGATTCCGAGCGCGGCGACTCCGAGCACCAACCAACCATAGCCGACGTGCAGAACGGCGAGCAGCGCCTCGGAGCGGGTCGCGGCGCCACGCCACCTGAGCAGCCGCCACAGGTTGAGCGCCGCGCCCGCGAGCAGTGCGATCCCGGTGAAATGGGCTGCCGGGAAGACGACCCAGGCGATGAGGCCGGCGTGCAGCACGCCCAACGATGCGCGGTCCAGCGGCCCCGTGGCCGCGGGCATCGGCGCATCGCCGCGGCTGAGCAGCCAGTTGCGTGTAAAGCTCGGGATGATGCGTCCCCCCACGACCGATATCAGGATGAGGATCGCCGCGAGCGCGAGCCGCCAGCCGTAGCCGGACAGCCTTGCGAAGCCGTCCATGCCGAGGTCGGTGAGGAGGTCCGCCGCGCAGAGGATCAGCAGCGGCGCGAGCAGCGGGAGATTGCGCCGGTTGTTTGCCGCGAGGATCTCGCGGGCGACGATCGCGGTGAGCGCGAGCGGAAAGGCCACGTCCGCGCCGATCGCGAGTCCTGCCGGGAGCCACCTTGAGAGCAGCACGTCGATCCGGCCGAGAAGCCAGAGGCCCGCCAGAGTCCCGAGCACGGCGCCGCTCACGGGCGGGCGTCCCGTCCAGCTCGCAATCGCGGTGAGCAGGAATCCGGCCACCGCCGCCAGCGCGAACCCGAAGAGCATCTCGTGAATGTGCCAGGTGAGCGGATCGAAACGGGTGGGGATCGAGAATCCCATCGTCACCATGGCCATCCACAGTCCGATCGCGGTGGCGCCCCAGAGGGCCGAGGCGAGGAAGAACGGCCGAAAGCCGTACGAGAGGATGACCCGCAGGCGGGCGGTTTCGACGGGGGGCGCAGTGCTCAAGCCGAGTTCTCCCGGATCGTCATCGCAGCGTCGCAGCGACCGGGCAGAAGCTAGCCGCGGCAGCGGCGGGCCGCCTTGACGGGGATCAAGCTTGCCGCGCGATCCGCGCCTGCCTAAGCTCGGCTTGTGGGAGCGGCACCCGCCATGCGATCGAACCCTGCTCTGGCGCGCGAGCTGCGCCATCATTATCTCTTCGCCGCCTTGAGCGACGCTCAGCGCGAGCGGCTGCTCGCAAGCGCGGTCGGCCGCCCGTTCGTCGCCGGGGAGCATCTCTTTGGCCACGGGGACGCGGCCGCCCGTTTCTTCCTGCTGCGCAGCGGCGGCGTGAAGCTCTACCGGCTCTCACCGGAGGGGGACGAGAAGATCATGCGGCTCATCGGGCCGTCGCAAACCTTCGCCGAGAGCATCCTCTTCATGGACGCGCCCCGGTACCCCGTGCACGGCGCGGCAATCGAGGACGGCGAGCTCATCGCCTTCGAGCGCGAGACGTTTCTCGGGATCCTGCAGGAGTCTTTCGCCACCTGCCGGGCGGTGATGGGCCAGATGACCCGCCGCATCCAGGCGCATTGGGACGAGATCGAGACTCTGGCGCTGCAGAACAGCCGCTACCGCGTGGTGCACTACCTGTTGGGGTTGCTCCCTGGCGGGGCTGAAGGACGGGTCGCGCTGACTCTGCCCGCGCGCAAGATGGTGATCGCGGCGCACGTGGCCGTGACGCCGGAAACGCTCTCGCGGACGCTGCGAGCGCTGAGCGACGAGCGCCTGATCGAGGTGGCCGGCGACGAAGTGACGATTCTCGACGTCGAGAGCCTCGTGGCCGCCGGGGTCAAGCGCACGTGAATGGAGTATATTGAGCGCGTAATGTCGCACAGGCGCCACGCCGTTGCCGCGACAGATACCGCGCTCGGGCGACCATAAGCGAGATCAACTGCCCGCCGCGCCGCATTCGAACCGGTTCGGGCACGATCCCGTGGGGAGGACAAGAATGATGAAGCGTCGCGCAGGGGCTTTCCGTCGGTGGTTGATCGTCATGCTGGCGACCGCAGCCGCGCAGGCGGCTCCGGCCCTTGCCGCCCAGGCCCTGTTGCCGGTGCACGTCGACCTGACGCACGGGCGCATTCTCATCACCCTGCCGCCGCCTGACTCCGAAGGTCTATATGGCCGCTACCTGTACGCGGCCTCGATGCAGACCGGACTCGGCTCGGCAGCCATCACGCTCGACCGCGGCCTCCTGGGAGGCACGCAGCTGCTCGATTTCCGCCGGATCGGCACCCAGGTGGCGGTCGCCTTCGAGAATACGCGCTTTCGCGCCATGGGCGGCACCCCGGCCGAGCGGCGCGGGGTGACCGAGAGCTTTCCGACCGACATCGTGTGGATGACCCACCCGGTCTCGATCAAGCCGGACGGCGGCGTCGTCATCGACATCGCGCCGTTTCTGACGCGGGACGTGATGCATCTGGCGAGGCAGCTCGACTCGAAAGGCGGCGCCCCCTTCAAGCTCGTCCCGGCGCTCAGCTCCGCGATGCTGCGCTCGGTGCAGGCCTTCCCGGACAACATCGAGTTCGCCGCGCTGCAGACCTTCGAGTCGAGCAACCCCAGCCTGCCAGTGCGGCAGGTCTCACCGGCGGGCAACGAGGTCAGCTTCGTCATCCACTCCACGCTGATCAGGCTGCCGCCGCCGGGCTACGCGCCGCGCGCCTACGACATCCGCGCCGGGGGCGAGCCGATCCAGGTGTTCGATTACACCTCGCCGCTCGGGCAGCCGGTCGAGCGCGAGTATGCGACGCGATACCGTCTGCAGAAGGTCCACCCCGACCAGGCGCGCTCGCGCGTGCGCAAGCCGATCGTCTATTACATCGACCGCTCCGCGCCGCCGCAGATCCGGGCGGCACTGCTGCGCGGCGTGCGCTTCTGGGCCAAGGCGTTCGAAGCCGCCGGCTTCATCGACGCTTTTGAGGTCAAGGTGCTCCCCAAGGGCGTCAGTCCCTACGACGTGCGCTACAACGTCGTGTTCTGGGACGATCGCCTGACGCGCAGCTGGTCCTACGGCGAGCGGATCGTCGATCCGCGCACGGGCGAGATCGTACGCGGCGTGGCGGTGCTCGGCTCGCTGCGCTCGCGCCAGGACATGCGGATCTTCCACGCGCTGGTGGGAACGAAGTACGACAACACGGGCGGCCCGAACGACCCCGTGCGGGTGACGCTGGCGCGTCTGAGTCAGCTCGCCGCGCACGAGGTCGGGCACACTCTCGGGTTCAGTCACAACTTCGCCGGCAGCACCCAGGGGCGCTCGTCGGTGATGGACTATCCCGGACCGCGGATCCTGCTCAAGGACGGCAGGATCGATCTGTCGCAGGCCTACGCGACGGGCCTCGGCCGCTGGGACATGTTCACCGTGAGCTGGCTCTACGGGGAGCCGCCGCCGGGGGTGAGCCCGGATCAGTACGCGAGCGGGAAGGCCGACGCGATGGTGGCCTCGGGCGCGCGCTACGTCACCGACCGGGACAGCCGCTCGCCGGCTTCGCCCCAGCCCTGGGGCTCGCTCTGGGACGACGGGCCGGATCCGGTCGCGGCGCTCAAGCAGATGATGGCCGTGCGTCGGGTGGCGCTCGATCATTTCGGCACCCGCGTGCTGCTCGCCAACGAGCCGCTGGCGGATCTGCGCCGCGAGTTCGTGCTCGTGTGGCTGCTGCAGCGGTACGATGTGGTTTCCGCCTGCAAGTCGATCGGCGGAGTCGATTACAACTACGCCATCAACGGCCACGCGCATCCGCCGGAGCACCCGGTGAGCGCCCGGCAGCAGAATGCGGCACTCTCGGCGCTGTTGCAGACGCTCTCGACATCCGAGTTGACGGTTCCCCGGCCGCTGCTCATGGAGCTCTCCTACGGCGTCCACGGGGCGGACAATCCGCAGTTCAATCAGGAAGTGCTGGCGAATGCGGGGGCCGCGGTGTTCGATCCGCTGGTCGCCGCGGACGTCGGCGCGCAGGTGACGTTGAACGCGCTGCTGGCGCCGAGCCGGCTCACGCGCGTGTACGAGCAGCACCTGACCGAGCCCGGGTTGCCGGGCCTGCAGGACCTGCTCCATCGACTGCTCGCGGCGACCGTGGACAGCGAGCACGATGCGGTCGGCCGGCGGATCGCCTACCGCACGCTGATGTCACTGGAGCGCGCCACGTATGCGCCGGGCACCTCGCCCGATGTGGCGGCCCTGATCGGCGATCGCCTGCATCGGGTAGCCATGCGCCTCGCCGCCGCCAAGGGCGATGACGCCAATGCGGCCTGGAAGCGCAGCATGGGCCATCTGCTCGCGGATCCGAAGCTCATGAAGCTGCAGCTTGCACAGATGACGCCCGCCATTCCGCCGGGCATGCCGTTCTGATGACCGCGACCGGCGCCAGGAGGCACCGGGTCTGGCAGCCGAGGCGACCCTTGCGGCGATGCGCTTCTAGCGGCTGGCGATGGCGATATCGCCGAAGTGAACCTTCGACGTCGAGCAGCCGAGCTGCACCATCCTGGGGTGAGGGCCGGCGACTTTCTCCGATCCGCGTATTCGCCCGATCGCCACGCGCACCCGGGAATCCGGCGTCACCTGCAAGTAGAAATGGATCGGCTTCGGATAGATCGTCATCGAGCCCATGATGCGGGCCGCCGAGGGCTCCGTGCTGTCTATCAATAAAGCGACATACTCGGTGTCCGAGTTACGCACGAGCTGCAAGGTGATGGCCTTCTTGTCGCCGAGGACGGCGCCGACGACGGCCGTCTGCGCCCACATGGGATCGTGCTTGAACTTCTCGAACAGCATCGTCCCCGATACCGCGACGCCGTTGCCCGACACGGACCTGGACCTGGACCAGGTCGAGGATCCCCCCCGTCGGGAATCGCATTCATAGCTGTAGAGCGGGTGGCCATCGGACGGCACGACGGTAGGAACTGGCGCCGCCCCTGCTGATCTCGCGCCCGTGGCGCAGGCGCATAGATTGAGTGCGCTCGCCACAAGGATCAGTGCCCGTGAGGCTGAAAGTGGCCGGGTCATGCGGGTGGTCCTCGAGAAGCGAAGCTGCGGGAGTCGGCTCCAGTCTTCTGGGTCATGTTGTAGGAATCCGATGCCGGCAAAGTATAATCCATTTATCGTGTCGATCCCCAGCCGACGGTCACGAGGGCATGCCCGATGAAAGTCGCTCCCGCCTGCAAACGCGCCGCATACTTGCTGGCCGCCGCGTCGCTCGCTGTCGGGCTCATGACCCGATCCCTACCGGCGGCGGCCGCGCCGGCGGTCGGCGCCGCCGGCATTCCTCTGGATGCGCCGTGGAAGGTGAAGATCTACCAGCTCGCGCGCGAGAACTTTCACCACCCGGCCTGGGGCTGGCAGCACTCCGTGCGCGACTATCTGCTCGCCTTGCGGCTCGCCCAGGGCGA
>DAHUXV010000126.1 GCA_027306985.1 Gammaproteobacteria bacterium
CGCGATATCGTTGAAGAGCGCCACCCCCATCAGGAGGATCAGTAGCGCGATCCCCACCTGCGTCCCGAAGGCCTGCGCCCGCTCGGACATCGGCCTGCCCTTCACCCACTCGACCAGCTGGAAGACGATCTGGCCGCCGTCGAGGATGGGGATGGGCAGCAGGTTCAGGAACCCGAGCGACAGCGAGATCAGGACCAGGAAATCCAGGAACGAGCTCACTCCGGCACTCGCGGACTGGCCCGCATACTCGGCGATCGACACCGGCCCGCTCAGGTTCTTGAGCGAGACCTGGCCGAGCATCATGCGCCAGAACAGCGTTCCCTGCAGCGCCGTCATGTCCCAGGCCTCCGCGCCGGCGCGGCCCACGGCGGCGAGCGGGGAGACCTTCAGGTGCCGCACCATGCTCGGGGGGTAGGCGATCCGCGTCGGGCCCGCCGCATCGATCCGGCCCACGTACTTGCCGGCGACTTTCGCGGTGCCGACTTCCACCTGCACGGTGTGGGTGAGGCCAGCGCGGACGAACGTCAGAGCGATCGTCCCGCCGGGATGCGGCGTGATCTGCGCGACCAGATCATTCCAGTCCTTCACCGCGTGGCCGTCGACCGAGACAATCCGGTCCCCGCCCTGCAGGCCCGCGCGGGCGGCCGGTCCATCCGCCTTCACCTGGCTGAGCACCGCCGGGACGAGCGGCTCCCAGAACTGAAAGCCGAGGCCCGCGAGCGGGTCCACCGTCAGGTGGCGCCGGGTCGCGGCGCTGCGCACGTCGAGATCGACGTTGCGCGTGATCCCGTTACCCGCCCGCACCGTCAGCTGCGCATCGCCGCGCGCGCTCATCACATCGAGCAGGTCGAAGAAGACATCGCGCTGCTGGCGAACGGGAGCGCCGTTGATCGCGAGAATCCGATCGCCCGAGGCGAGGCCCGCCTTGGCGGCGATGGAGCCGGGCGTGACATCGCCCACCACGGGCAGCAGTTGCGTCACGCCGTTGATCCACATGATGCCGGCGAGCACCAGGATGGCGAAGAGAAAATTGAAGCCGGGACCGGCGAGCAGCACCAGGATGCGCTGAAAGGGCGGCTTGCGGGTGAAGGATCGCGACAGATCCTCCGGCGCCACCGGCCCCTCGCGCTCGTCGAGCATCTTGACGTAGCCCCCGAGCGGGATCGGCGCGATGGCGATCTCCGTGCCGTCCGCGCCCCAGCGCCAGGAGAGCACGGGCGGTCCGAATCCGATCGAGAATCGCAGCACCTTGAAGCCGAGGCGGCGCGCCACCCAGAAGTGGCCGAACTCGTGAACGGTGACGAGGAGCCCGACGGCGACGACGAACCACAGCGTGTACCAGATGACACTCATGCCCGTGCGCCCTCGAGCGAGCGTCCCACGGCCGCACGCGGCCTGCCCTCGATCTGCTCCAAGGCAAGCCGCCGGGCCTCAGCGTCGGCCGCGAGCACATCATCCAAGCCCCCGAGCGCTCCGGCGGTACACCGTGTGACCACCTGCTCAATGACTGCGGCGATGCCGGGAAAGTTCAATCGGCGCTCCAGAAACGCATGGACGGCAACCTCGTTGGCGGCGTTCAAGGCGACCGGAGTCAGGCCGCCGGCCCGCGCCGCCGATTGCGCGAGCGCCAGACAGCGGAATCTCTGCGGGTCCGGGGCGCGAAAATCGAGCCGCGAGGTTTTCACCAGATCGAGGAATTCTACACCGGAGGCCATTCTCTCGGGCCAGGAGAGTGCGCATGCGATCGGCGTGCGCATGTCCGGCGAGCCGAGCTGCGCGAGCAGCGAGCCGTCGAGGTACTCGACCATCGAATGGATGATGCTCTGCGGATGGACGACGATCTCGACGCGCTCCGGCGGCAGCGAGAAGAGGAAGCAGGCCTCGATGAGCTCGAGGCCCTTGTTCATCAGGGTCGCCGAGTCGACCGAGATCTTGCGCCCCATCACCCAGTTGGGATGGGCGCAGGCGGCCTCGGGAGTCGCCGCCTCGATGGCCTCCGCCGGCCAGTCCCGAAAGGGACCGCCGGAGGCGGTGAGCAGGATGCGGCGCACGCCCTTCGGCGCCTCGCCGGTGCGCGAGCCCGCGGGCAGGCACTGGAAAATGGCGTTGTGCTCGCTGTCGATCGGCAACAGCGTCGCGCCGCTCTCGCGCACGGCGTCCATGAGCAGCGGCCCCGACATGACGAGCGATTCCTTGTTCGCGAGCAGCAGGCGCTTGCCGGCGCGCGCGGCGGCAAGCGTCGAGCGCAGCCCCGCGGCGCCGACGATCGCGGCCATGACGCAATCGGCCTGCGGCAGCGTCGCGATCTCCGTCAGCGCCGCGGCTCCGGCGAGCACGCGCGTGCCGCGCGCGGCGGTGCCGAGCTCGCCGGCGAGCTCGCGCGCGGCCTTCTCGTCCGCCATCGCCGCATACGCCGGCCGGAAGCGGCGGACCTGCTCGGCCAGCTTGCCGACATTGCGGTGGGCGCCGAGCGCCACCACCCGGAACCGGTCCGGATGCCGCGCGAGCACATCGAGCGTGCTCTCGCCGACCGAGCCCGTGGAACCCAAAACGACCACACCGATCATGGCAGGACTCCTAGAAAAGTGAGGCCGAGCAGCAGCACGGGCACGGCGCCGGTGACGCTGTCGATACGATCCATCACGCCACCGTGCCCCGGAAAGAGCGTACCGCTGTCCTTCATTCCCGCGAAGCGCTTCAGCAGACTTTCGGTGAGGTCACCGACGATGGACAAGGCGACCGCCCCCAGGCAGAGCACCAGGAAGCGCCCGAGGGGCAGCCGGAACCAGATCCCCCCGGCGACGGCCACGATGCCGCTCGCCGCGAGACCGCCGAGCGCCCCCGCCCAGGTCTTGCCGGGCGAGACGAAGGGCGCGAGGCGCCGCCGGCCGAACCGCCGGCCGCAGAAATAGGCGCCGATGTCGGCCATCCAGACGAGCGCCAGCGCAAAGAGCACCCACTGCGCGCCCTGCGCGGTCTGCAGCCTCAGGCGCGTGAGCGCGAGCCAGGCCGGCACCAGCGAGAGCAGCCCCGCGAGCCCGGCCGACCAGGCACTGACCCGGCGCGGCGCGATCACGATCCACGCCAGGGCGATGAGCCACCAGAGGAGCGCGGCGCCGAGCAGCGCCTCGAGCCCCGCCGCAGTGCGGGTCGCGAGCCAGGCGAGCGGCAGGAGGACGGCGATCAGCGCCACGTAGGCCGCCCGCGCCCGCCGATCGGTCCACTTGAGGAATGCCGACCATTCCCAGGCGCCCACGAGGACGACGAGCGTCAGGAGCGCCACGGTCGCGCCCGCCGGCAGCCAGAAGAGCACCGCGAGCAGCAGCGCGATCAGGACGGCGGCGGTGGCGATTCGTTTGCGCAGCGACTCGCTCACGGGCCTCGCGCTTTCATCGTTTGGCCACGGGCGCGGACCCGGCCTGCGGCAGCTGTCCGGCGGTGAGGCCGAATCGCCGCTCCCGCCCGGCCAGGAATTCGAGCGCCGCCGACAGCTCCGCGCGGTCGAAGTCGGGCCAGAGCCGATCGCTGAAGTAGAGCTCCGCGTAGGCGATGTTCCAGAGGAGGAAATTGCTGATCCGCCGCTCCCCGCCGGTGCGGATCAGCAGGTCCGCATCCGGCAGGCCGCCGAGCTCGAGCGCCGCGGCGAAGCGGTCCTCGTCGATGTCGGCGGGCCGCAGCGCCCCGCTCGCGCACTCGGCGGCGAGGCGGCGGGCGGCCTGCACGATGTCCCAGCGTCCGCCGTAGCTCACCGCCACCTGGAGCTTCAGGCCCGTGTTGCCGGCCGTGTGCTGCTCCGCGGCCGCGATCTGCGCCTGCAGCCGCACCGAGAGGCGCTGGCGGTTGCCGATGAAACGCACGCGCACGCGCTGGCGGTGCAGGTCCGCGATCTCGCGATCGACGGCCTCGAGGAACAGGCTCATCAGGCTCGCCACCTCTTCCGCCGGCCGCGACCAGTTCTCGCTGGAGAAGGCGAACAGCGTCAACGCCTCGACGCCGAGCCGGCTGCATTCCTCCACGCAGAGCCGTACCGGCGTCAGGCCCGCCTTGTGACCTGCCGAGCGGGGCAGGCCGCGTGCCGCGGCCCACCGGCCATTGCCGTCCATGGTGATCGCGATGTGCCGGGGGACTCTCATCAAACCTGCATGATTTCCTTTTCCTTGGCCGCGAGCAGCTGTTCGATGTCGGCCACGTGCTTGTCCGTCAGCTTCTGGATCTCCGTTTCGGCGCGCCGCTCATCGTCCTGGGAAATCATCTTTTCCTTCAGCAAGTCCTTCACGTCGGACATGACGTCGCGGCGGACGTTGCGCACCGCGACGCGCGCGCCCTCCGCATCGTGCCGCAGCATCTTGGTGATCTCGCGGCGCCGCTCCTCGGTCAGAGGCGGCATCGGGATGCGGATCACGGTGCCCGCCGTCATGGGGGTGAGGCCCAGGTCGGACTTGAAGATCGCCTTCTCCACCGCCTGCACGACGGTCTTCTCCCAGGGCGAGACCACGAGCGTGCGGCCATCCTCGACGGCGATGCTGGCCACCTGCTGCAGCGGCACCTCCGAGCCGTAGTAATCGATCTTCAGGTGCTCGATCAGGCTCGGGTGCGCCCGTCCGGTACGCAGCTTCCGCAGGTCCCCCTGAAAGGTCTGGACGCATTTGGCCATGCGCTCACGCGCGTCTTTTTTGATTTCTTCGAGCATTTCCATCTCCGACGCCGCCTAATCGCAGGTGACGGCCGTACCCACGTCCGCGCCGCGCACGATGCGCGTCAGATCGCCGGGATTGTTGAGATTGAAGACCCGCAGAGGCAAGTGGTTGTCGCGGCACATCACGATGGCGGTCGCATCCATGACGTTGAGCTTCTCGGTGAGGACCCGGTCGAAGGTAAGCTGGGTGTAGCGGACGGCCGCGGGATTGCGCATCGGATCGTCGGAGTAGACGCCGTTCACCTTGGTCGCCTTCAAGAGCACCTCGGCCTCGATCTCGATCGCGCGCAGCGCCGCCGCGGTGTCCGTGGTGAAGAAGGGATTGCCGGTGCCCGCCGCGCAGACCACGACCCGGCCCTTCTCGAGGTGGCGGATGGCGCGGCGGCGGATGTAGTCCTCGCAGACCTCGTTGATGCGGATCGCGGACATCACGCGCGCGTAGAGGCCGAGGCTCTCCAGCGCATCCTGCATCGCGAGCGCGTTCATGACGGTGGCCAGCATGCCCATGTGATCGGCGGCCACGCGGTCCATGCCCGCGCGCGCGAGGCCCGCGCCGCGGAAGATGTTGCCGCCACCGATGACCACGGCAAGCTGCACGCCGAGGCCGGCGATCTCCTGCAGCTCCCCGGCGACGCGCTTGAGGATCGCCGGATCGATGCCGTAGTCGGCGCTGCCCATCAGCGCCTCCCCCGAGAGCTTCACGAGAATGCGGGAGTAGCGAGCCTTGGTACCTTCACTCATTCGCCAAACGCCTCGTCGTGATGGAAAAAACCCCGCCGGGGCGGGGCTTTCTCGTGAGCGGCTGTCGCTGCGTCAATGCTTCGAGCCCTTCACCTGGGCCATGACCTCTGCCACGAAGTCCTCCTGCTTCTTCTCGATGCCCGCGCCGACCTCGAAGCGCTCGAACGCGACCACCTGCGCGCCAGCGCCCTTCAGCAGCTTTTCCACGCTCGTGTCCGGATCCTTGACGAACGGCTGGCCGAGAAGGGTGATCTCCCCCAGGGACTTGCGCAAGCGCCCCTCGACCATCTTGGCGACGATCTCCGGGGGCTTGCCCTCCCCCTGGGCCTGCTCGGTGAGGATCTCGCGCTCCTTGGCCATCACCTGCGCCGGCACCTCCCGCTGGGAAAGGTACCGCGGGTTGCTCGCGGCCACGTGCATGGCGAGGTCGTGCGCGAGCTGCGCATCCCCGCCCTTTACCGCGACCAGTGCGCCGATCCGGGTCCCGTGCGCGTAGGCGCCCAGGTGCTGCGGCGCCGCGAGCACCGCAAAGCGGCGCACGCCGATGTTCTCGCCGATCTTCGCCACCAGCGACCTTCTACGCTCCTCGATGGTCTCGGAGCCCTCGAGCCTCGCCTGCAGCAGGGCGTCGATCGTCTGCGGACGGTCCGCCACCGCGCGTTGCGCCACCGCCTTGGAGAAGGCGCGGAAGTCATGCTCGCGCGCGACGAAGTCGGTCTCGCAGTTGACCTCCACCATGGCGGCCGCCAGGCCGTCGGCCGAGCGCTCGATCGCGATGACGCCCTCGGCCGCGATGCGCGCCGCCTTCTTGTCGGCCTTGGCGAGGCCCTGCTTGCGCATGAGCTCCGCGGCCGCATCGAGGTCGCCCCCGGTCTCCACCAGGGCCTTCTTGCACTCCATCATGCCCGCGCCGGTGCGCTCGCGAAGCTGCTTGACCGTCTCTGCTGTAATGCTCATGAGTCGTGATTCCCGTCAGTCCCCTCGCCCCTTGCGCCGGCCGGTGCCACCGCCGCCCGGGCGCCGTGCCGGTACAGCGGCCTTCTCACCCGTACCGCCGGAAGCGGCAACCTCCGGCACCCCCTCGCCCTCCAGATCGTCCTCCTCGACGGGAGCCGCCACCTCGGGCGTGCCGGCGGGCGCCGGCGCCTTGGCCGGCGCGGGCCGGCGGCGCGGCGGAGCCTTGCGGCTGCGCACGGTGGCGGCGGGCTTCTGGCGCCCGCGCGCGGACTTGCGGCGCGGGTTGCCGGCCTCGTCGAGCTCCACGAACTCGTCCTCGCCCACGGCCACGGCCGGGACCGACTCCTTGCCCTCGAGCACCGCATCCGCGACGCCGGCGGCGTAGAGCTGAATGGCCCGCATGGCGTCATCGTTGCCGGGGATGACGTAGTCGATGGCGTCCGGGGAGCAATTGGTGTCGACGATCGCCACCACCGGAATGCCCAGCTTCCTCGCCTCGTCGACCGCGATCTTCTCGTGCCCGACGTCGACCACGAAGAGCGCATCCGGGAGCGACTCCATGTTCTTGATGCCGCCGAGGCTCCTCTCGAGCTTGTCCATCTCCCGGCGCAGCTGGGTCGCCTCCTTCTTGCCGCGCTTATCGAGCGCGCCCGAGGTGGCGAGCTCGGTGATCTCCGCCAGCCGCTTGATCGACTGGCGGATGGTCTTGAAGTTCGTCAGCATGCCCCCCAGCCACCGCTGGTTGACGAAGGGCTGGCCGGAGCGCTCGGCCTCCTTCTGCATCGCCTCGCGGGCGGAGCGCTTGGTGCCGACGAAGAGCACCTTGCCGCCGTCGGCGACCACGCCCTTGATGAACTGAGCCGCCTCCGCGTAAAGCGGCTGCGTCTTCTCGAGATTGATGATGTGGATCTTGTTACGCTCGCCGAAGATGAAAGGGGCCATCTTCGGGTTCCAGAAGCGGGTCTGATGTCCAAAGTGGACACCCGCTTCCAGCATCTGTCGCATGGACACGCCGGGCATGGAGCATTCTCCTGTTTGGGTTGAGCCTCCGCGCATCCCCGCGGCCACCCTCTATCCGAGGGCACCCAGCCGGCGGGATTACCGATGCGCGTGTGGGTTGATTGCCAAAAAAGGCCGCGCTTTATACCATGATTCGAGACACCATGCACGTCACCATCAAATCCCCCGAAGAGCAGGAGAAAATGCGCATCGCCGGGCGCCTCGCCGCCGATGTGCTCGACATGATCGGCGAGCACGTGGTGCCCGGAGTGACCACGGACGAGCTCGACCGCATCTGCCACGACTACATCGTCGAGGTGCAGAAATCGGTGCCCGCGAACCTGAACTACCGCGGCTTTCCGAAGACCATCTGCACCTCGGTCAACCATGTCGTCTGCCACGGCATCCCGAACGACAAGCGCCTCAAAGCCGGCGATATCGTCAACATAGACGTCACCGTGATCCGGGACGGCTTTCACGGCGACACCAGCCGCATGTACTTCGTGGGCAAGCCGCCCGCGCATGCGCAGCGGCTCGCCGAGATCACCTTGCAGGCCATGTGGCGCGGCATCGAGACGGTGCGCCCCGGCACGCGGCTCGGCGACATCGGCCACGCCATCCAGACCTTCGTGGAGCAGAACAATTACTCGGTCGTGCGCGAGTACTGCGGCCACGGCATCGGACGCATCTATCATGAGGATCCGCAGGTCCTGCACTACGGCGAGCCGGGCACGGGCTTCGAGCTCAAGTCCGGGATGACCTTCACCGTGGAGCCGATGGTCAATGCCGGCAAGCGGCACGTGCGCCTGCTGCCCGACGGCTGGACGGTCATCACCAAGGACCACTCGCTTTCGGCCCAGTGGGAGCACACGATTCTGGTCACGGAGCAGGGGCACGAGGTGCTCACGCTCGGGGCCGGCGACCGGCCGGTACGCTGAGCGCAATCATGGCCGCCGGGGACGTCGATCTCCACGAGGAAGCGCTGCCCACCCCGCCCGCCGATCCCGGTTGGCCGTGGCTGCAGCGGCTGCCGGTACTGCTCGCCGAGGCGCGCGACTCGCCGACGGCCTGGCGGGAGCTGCTGCGCCAGGCGCACGAGGATCTGAAAGCGCGCTTCCTCGCCGATGAGCCCGTCGAGAGCCTGGTGCACGCGCGCGCGGCGCTCGTCGACCTGGTGCTGCGGGAATCGTGGCGCACCCACGCCCTCGCCTCGATGATTTCCTGGGCGCTGGTCGCGGTGGGCGGCTACGGCCGCGGCGAGCTGCATCTGTGCTCCGACATCGACATCCTGCTTCTCGTGCCGCGCGCGCCGGACGGTCCGGAGCGGGGAGCGGTCGAGCGGCTGCTCGCCTTCCTTTGGGACATCGGCCTCGAGGTCGGCCACAGCGTGCGCACGGTGGAGGAATGCGCCGCGCAAAGCGTCGCCGACGTCAGCGTCATGACGACGCTGCTCGAGGCGCGCCTGCTCGCCGGCAATGCCGCGCTCGTCGCGGACATGCAGGCCGCGCTCGCGCCCGATCGGGTCTGGCCCGTACGGGAGTTCTTCGAAGCGAAGGTGCGCGAGCAGTCGGAGCGTCATCTGAAGGCGAACGACACCGCCTACAACCTGGAGCCCAACGTCAAGACGAGCCCCGGGGGCCTGCGCGACATCCAGACCATCGCCTGGGTCGCCAAGCGGCGCTTCGGCTCCGACACGCTCGACGGCCTGGTCACCCAGGGCTTTCTCACCGTCGGGGAGTTGCGGCGGCTGAAGCAGGCGCAGTCGTTCCTCTGGAAGGTGCGCTTCGGCCTGCACGTGCTCACCGGGCGGCGCGAGGACCGCCTGCTCTTCGACCATCAGCTGCGCCTCGCGCAGACCTTCGGCTACGAGGACGCTTCCTACACGCTGGCGGTCGAGCAGTTCATGCAGCGCTACTACCGGACCGCCAAGGACGTCAGCCTCCTGAACGAGCTGCTGCTGCAGCTCTTTCGCGAGGTGCTGCAGAGCGAGAGCGAGCCGCCGCGCGCGCTCAACGCCCGCTTCCAGGTGCGCAACGGGTCGCTCGAGGCGGTCAGCGAGGATGTGTTCGCGCGTACTCCCTCGGCGCTCCTCGAGCTCTTCGTGCTGCTGCAGCAGAACCCCGACGTCAAGGGCGTCCGCGCCGCCACCATGCGCGCGGTCGCGCGCAGCCTGTGGCTCATCGACGAGGAGTTCCGCCAGAACCCGCGCCACCATCGCCTCTTCCTGGAGATCGTGCGGGCGCCGGCCGGCGTCACCCACGAGCTGCGGCGGATGAACACCTACGGGGTGCTGGGGCGCTACATCCCGGCCTTCGGCCGCGTCGTCGGCCGGATGCAGTACGATCTCTTCCACGCCTACACGGTGGATGCCCATACGCTCTTCGTGGTCAGCAACCTCAGGCGCTTCGCCATCCCGAGGTACGACCACGAGCTGCCGCAAGCCTCGCGCATCATGCAGCAGCTGCCCCGCCCCGAGGTCGCCTACCTCGCCGCCCTCTTCCACGACATCGCCAAGGGCCGCGGCGGCGATCATTCCGAGCTCGGCTCCGTGGACGCGGAGGCCTTCTGCCTGGAGCAGGGCCTTTCGCCTTACGACGCGCGCATGGTGGCGTGGCTGGTACGCAGTCACCTCACCTTCTCCCTCACGGCGCAGAAGCAGGACATCGGCGACCCCGAGGTCATCAACGCCTTCGCCCGCACCGTGGGCGATGAGGCGCACCTCGACTATCTCTACGTGCTCACCTGCGCGGACGTGCGCGGCACCAATCCCAAGCTGTGGAACTCCTGGAAGGCTTCGCTCTTCCATGACTTCTACCACCGCGTGCGCCGGGCGCTGCGGCGCGGGCTCGAGAGCCCCATCGACCAGGAGCAGCTGGTGCGCGAGACCCAGGAGGCCGCCCGGCGGCTGATGCAGGAGCGCAATCTGCCCGCGGCCGACATCGAGCGCGCCTGGACCCGCTTCTCGGCCTCGTACTTCCTGCAGCATTCGCCGGAGGAGGTCGCCTGGCACGCGCGCCTGCTCGCCGACCGCGACCCGAGCTCCGATGAGCCGCTGGTCGCGCTCGATCCGCAGAGCGTGCGCGGCACCACCGCGGTGCTCATCTACCCCCGCGCGCGCCGGCACGGCTTCGCGCGCACGACCGCGGTGCTCGACCAGCTGGGACTGAACATCGTCGATGCGCGCATCACGCCCGCGGGGGATGACTTCAGCCTCGATCTTTACCACGTGCTCGAGGATGACGGCGCTCCGATCACCGACCGCGACCGGCAGGAGGAGATCGAGCATGCGCTTTGGGCGTCGCTGCAGCGGCCGGACGACACGCCTTTCGCCGTCTACCGCCGCGCGCCGCGGCAGGCACGGATGTTCCATACCTCCACGCTGATCGCGCTCAGCGTGGACGAGCGCAACCGCCGCTCCGTGCTCGAGCTCACCGCGGGCGACCGCCCGGGCCTGCTCTGCGATGTCGGCAAAGTGCTGATGGAGGAGCGGGTGGAGCTGCAGGCGGCGAAGATCATGACCGTCGGCGAGCGCGCCGAGGACGTCTTCTACGTGACCGACTTCGACGGCCGGCCGCTCGATGCGGCCGCGGCGGAGCGGCTGCGCGCCAGTCTCGCGCGGGCGCTCGACCGCCGCGATGCGGCATGAGCCGTGGCGGAGGCCGCGATGAACCCCCTCCTGAGGCGGTTGCATGCGTATCCCTTCGAGCGTCTGGGGCGTCTCTTGTCGGGCGTGCCCGGCCCGGCGCACCTCGCGCCCATCAGGATGTCCATCGGCGAGCCGCAGCACGAGCCGCCGGCCTGCGTGCTCTCGACCCTGCGCGACAATCTCCACCGTCTCGGGACTTATCCGACCACCGCGGGCCTGCCGCAGCTGCGCTCGGCCTGCGCCCGCTGGCTCGAGAGGCGCTATGGCCTCCCGGCGGGCAGCGTCGAGGAGGGCACCATGGTGCTGCCGGTCAACGGCACCCGCGAGGCGCTCTTCGCGTTCGTGCAGGCGGCGGTCGACGCACGGCCGGCGTCCGGGCCGGCCAGCGCGGACCCGCTGGTGCTGATGCCGAACCCGTTCTACCAGATCTACGAGGGAGCGGCGCTGCTCGCGGGAGCGCAGCCCCACTTTCTCGCCACGACGGCGGCCAACGGCTATGTGCCGGACCTCGATGCGGTGCCGGAGAGCCTCTGGCGGCGCTGTCAGGTCCTCTTCCTGTGCAGCCCCGGGAACCCGACCGGCCGGGTGCTGCCGCTCGCCTTCCTGCGGCGGGCGATCGCGCTCGCGGACCGGCACGGCTTCATCGTCGCCGCGGACGAGTGCTACACCGAGCTCTATCTCGATGAGGACCGCCCCCCTCCCGGGCTCCTCGAGGCCTGCCTCGCCGCCGGCCACGACCGCTTCGAGCGGTGCGTGGCGTTCCACAGCCTCTCGAAGCGCTCGAGCGTGCCGGGCCTGCGATCCGGCTTCGTGTGCGGCGATCCGCAGATCCTCTCGCGCTTTCTCCTCTACCGGACCTACCACGGCAGCGCCATGCCGGTGCCGACGCAGCTCGCCAGCATCGCCGCCTGGGAGGATGAGGAGCACGCGGCGGCCAACCGGCGCCTGTACCAGGAAAAATTCGAGCGCGTGCTGCCGATCCTGCGCTCCTGCCTCGAAGTCGAGAAGCCCGATGGAGCGTTCTATCTCTGGCCGGACGTGCGCGGGGACGACGAGCGCTTCGTGCGCGACCTCTACGCCAGCCAGGCGGTGACGGCGCTGCCCGGCAGCTATCTTGCGCGCACGGGCCCGGACGGCAACCCCGGTGCCGGCCGCGTACGCATCTCGCTGGTGCCGCCCCTCGAGCAGTGCGTCGAGGCCGCCGGGCGAATCCGAGACTTTGTGCGACGGAATCCAACATGAACGACGACGACCTGCAGAGCCTCAAGTCCACGATCGACGCCGCCTTCGAGTTCCGCGCCGACATCACGCCGAAGAACATTCCCGCGGGGCTCGAGGGCCTCCTGGAGAAGTGCATGACGCTGCTCGATGCCGGCGAGGTCCGCGTCGCGCAGCGCAAGGACGGCATCTGGGTCGTCAACGAGTGGCTCAAGAAGGCCGTGCTGCTCTACTTCCGCATGCACGACAACCAGGTGATGGATGCGGGCTACACGCGCTTCTACGACAAAGTCCCGCTGAAATATGCCCGCTCGACCGAGCCGGAGCTGCGCGCATCCGGTGTGCGCGTCGTGCCGCACGCGATCGTCCGCAGGGGGGCGTATGTGGCGCCCAACGTCGTCCTGATGCCGAGCTACGTCAATATCGGGGCGTACGTCGGCCCTGGAACCATGGTGGACACCTGGGCCACCGTCGGCTCCTGCGCCCAGATCGGGCGCAACGTGCATCTCTCGGGCGGCGTCGGCATCGGCGGGGTTCTGGAGCCGCTGCAGGCCAGCCCGACGATCATCGAGGACGATTGCTTCATCGGCGCGCGCTCGGAGGTCGTCGAGGGCGTCGTCGTCGA
Source organism: Gammaproteobacteria bacterium (assembly GCA_027306985.1). Lineage (GTDB taxonomy): Bacteria > Pseudomonadota > Gammaproteobacteria > Steroidobacterales > Steroidobacteraceae > 13-2-20CM-66-19. The sequence continues at coordinate 12,883 of DAHUXV010000126.1, forward strand.
GGCCGGCTCGGTCATCTCCATGGGCGTGTTCATCGGCCAGAGCACGCGCATCTACGACCGCACCACCGGTCAGATCCTGCAGGGGCGGATCCCCGCGGGCTCGGTCGTCGTGCCAGGGACGCTGCCTTCCGCTGACGGCCGCTACAGCCTCTACTGCGCCGTCATCGTCAAGCGCGTCGACGCCCAGACGCGGGCGAAGACCTCGATCAACGAATTGCTCCGCGCGGCGCAGTAGCCGCGCCCCGCCCCCGTCCATGTATCGGGAGTCGAAGACAGTCTCCTGGTGTCGTCGTGCCTCGAGGCCGCGCCGCCGCAGGATCAGGACTTCCGGATGAGCGGCTTCTCGCCGCGGTACGCGGCGGTCGCACTCTCCGGCGCGCTGGTGGCGACGGCGCTGTTGGCGACGGCGCTGGGGGCGACGCCCGGGGCGCCCGCGCGGTCTCGGGCCTGGCGCGAGGTCACGCCCTTCAGCCAATGGCTCGCTGCGCAAGCCTTCCTCGCGGGCCGCGGCGTGGAATTTGGCGGCTTCCTGCAGGCCGACGGCTCGCACGTGCTCTCGGGCGGGCTGCCTGACGCCCTCGGACTCGACGCGCAGTACCTTCTCGACCTCGACGTCACGGTCGATACCCGGAAACTGCTCGGCTGGCGGGGCGGCACGCTGTTCGTCGATGCGCAGAGCCACAGCGGCCCGAACGTGGTCACGCATCAGGTGCCCGCGCTCGCGGACCCGGACAACATGGATGCCTACCGCACAAACTCCATAGACCGCGCCTGGTATCAGCAGGATTTCCTCGGGCAGACGGTTCAGCTGCAACTCGGACTGATGTACGTCGACGACAGGTTCTACACCGTGCCCTACGGTCAGAGCTTCGTCTCCCTGGATTTCTCCTCGGACGCCTCGATCAGCACCTTCGTGCTGCCCACCTACCCCAAGGGCGCCTGGGGCGGGCAGCTGTGGCTGTATCCCGATCCGCACCTGTATTTCTCCCTGGGCGTGTTCCGGGACCACGAGACCGAGCTCCCCTACGACCCGGGCGGCAAGCTCCTCGTCTCGGAGGAAGGCTGGCAGAGCCGCTGGCGCGGCCTGCCCTACGAGGTGCACCTGGGAGCCTGGGTCGACACCGGCACATTCCGGCGGTTTCAGGGCGGCCTCGTGCACCACGCCTCCGGCGTCTATCTGGTTGCGGGCGAGAAGCTCTGGCAGCCTGTCGGCGCCGCCGACCGCGGCCTCGGGATGTTCGTCCAGTTCGGTACGGGACCGGCCACCCTGGCCGCCGTGCGGCGGCACTACGGCGTCGGCCTCGTTTGGACGGGACCGACCGCGGCACGTCCGCGCGATGAGATCGCAGTGGCCTTCAGCGACAGCATGTTGACGGCCCAGGATGGCTTCACGCAGGGCTTCGAGAGCGAGCTCGAAGCCTACTACCAGATCGATGCCTCGCACGGCCTGACCGTACAGCCGGACCTGGAATACTGGCAGCACCCCGGGGGCGGCGACACGCCGAGTACGGTCCTCGGCCTGGTCCGCTTCATGTATTCGTTCTGAGGCGCCCTAACGCCGGGCGCGGCGGTCGAGCACGAAGCGCGCCATGATGTTGATCACCAGCACGAATGCCGTCACGAGGAACGCGGCCGCGTAGGCCAGCGCGTTCGCGGAGGCGAACGGCTCGTTGATGAACGTCCAGATGGCGTAGGTCAGGTACCCGATCGGCGAGTGCGTGAGGTGCCCGTCCCACATGTAGTTGGACCAGCCCGCCGTGTAGAGAAGAGGCGCGGTCTCACCCACCGAGACCGCAAGCGCGAGGAGGACGCCGGTGAGGATCGCGGGCAGGGCCGCCGGCAGGCAGACCCCGAGGATCACCCGCCGGTCGGTCGCGCCCAGCGAATAGGCGGCGTCCCTCAGGTCGTTCGAGACCTGGCGCAGCGCGAGCTCCGTGGTCCGGCAGATGTACGGCAGACAGATGATGGCGAGCGAGATCGAGCCCGCGGCCACCGAGAAATTCCAGCCGCCCCACTCGACCAGGGCGACGTAGCCGAAATAGCCCACCACGATGGAGGGAACGCCGACCAGCACGTCCGCGAGAAAGCGGATGACGCTGGCCCACCGGCTGAAGCGGTACTCGGAGATATAGATGCCCGAGGCCACCCCGAGAGGCACGGACAGCAGCAGCGCCCCCGCCGACAGCACGAACGTGCCTTCGATGGCGTTGAGCAGACCGCCGCCGGTTCCCTGGGTGATGGTGGTGAAGAGCGAGAGATTGAGCGCCCGCGCGCCGCGGACGAACACGACCTCCAGGATCCACACCATCATCACGGAGAGCACGAGCAGACACGTTCCGGCGACCGCCCAGCCCGCGGTGCTCACGATGCGCCGCGAGAGCCGGATCCGCCGCGGCAGCGGCGCGGGAGCCTGTTGGATCGCGATGGCCATTGCTCAGACCGCCATGCTGCGCTGCACGTTGCCCCAGACGACCAGGATGAGCCGTGCCGCGGCATTGACGATGATCGAGATGATCGAGAGGACGAGCGCGATCTCGGCGAGGGAGCGGACCGCGAGCCCGGTGGGGTCCTGCAGCGCGCTGTCGAGCTGCGAGACGATGAAGGCCGCCATGGTCGAGATCGGATCGTATACGTTGCGAGGCAGGTAATTGAGGGCGTTGCCGCTGACCATCAGCACGGCCATGGTCTCCCCGAGAGCGCGCCCGAGCGCGAGGAAAGTGGCGCCGATGAGCGTCTTGCGCGCCCCGGGCAGCGTGACCCGCCACATGGCCTCGAACCGGGTCGCGCCGAGCGCGAGCGCCGCCTCGCGCATCGAGGCCGGCTGGTTGACGAGCGCATCGCGCAGCGTCGCCGCGATGATCGGCACGATCATCAGGGCGAGGACCACTCCTGCGGTGAGCAGCCCGTAGCCGCTGCCGGTCGGACCGGCGAAGAAAGGAATGACCCTGCCGATCGTAAGCGCCAGGAACGGGAAGAGATGCCGGGAGAGGAACGGGATCACCACCACGTAGCCCCAGAGGCCGAACACCACGCTCGGGATGGCCATGAGGAGCTCCACGAAGAAGGAGATCCACATGCGCAGGTGATCCGGAACCGCTTCCGCGAGAAAGATCGCCGCCCCTACCCCCACGGGCACCGCGAGCAGCAGCGCGATGAGCGTCGACAGCAGTGTGCCGACGATCAGGAACAGAATGCCGTAGCTGGCGCCCGGCTGGATCTGCACGCCGTGGACCGTGACCGGATTGGCGTACAGGTTACCCAGGTTCCAGACGTCCCGGACCACGAAGCCCGGGCCGTTGAAATGGATCGCCGGCCACGAGTAAACCGCCAGAAAGAGGACGATCGCCACCAGGGCGGCGGGCAGAACCCCTGCGACGACGCCGAGCCATACCTTGAACTTCATGCCGGCACAGAATGGCTGGTTTGGTCGCGCCAGGCAAGGAGCCGGCACCGCGAGGCGCGGTGCCGGCTCCCGATTGAGAGCGCCCCGGGGGGGCGCCTGTTACCCGTGGATCTTGTCGATCTGGGCGCGGCTGAGCGCCTGGATCGGCGCCGGCAGCGGCACGAAGCCGACCTGCTTCATGAAGTACTGCGAGTTGCCGTGCTCCGGGCTCATGCCCCAGAGGAGGAACTCCTTGATCGCCTTCGCCGTCTCGGCATTCGGCTGGCGCTCGCTCACGATGGCGTACTCGTAGTTGATGATCGGGTAGGACTGCGCTCCGGGGGCGAAGATCAGGCTGATCCGCTCATCTCGCGGTGTCTTCGACGACATCGCGGCCACCGCGGCCTGCACGGTGCTCGGGTTCGGCAGGACGAAGCGGCCGGCGCGATTCTTCAGCTGCGCCTCGCCGAGATGCGCGGCCTCGGTCGCGCTCCTGAAGCTGACGCCGATGTAGGCGATCGAGTACGGCGTGCCCTTGCAGGCATTGACCATGCCGGGATTGCCTTCCGCGCCCACTCCGCCTTCGACCGCCGGCCAGCTCACGGTGGTGCCGTAGCCGACGGAGTTGTTCCAGGAGGGAGTGCTGAACGAGAGATACTGGCTGAAGATGAAGGTATCGCCGCTGCCGTCGGTGCGATGGACCGGGACGATCAGCTGGTGGGGGAGCTTCACGCCCGGATTGAGCTGGGCGATGATCGGGGCGTCCCAGTAGCGCGCCGTACCGGAGTAGATGGCGGCGAGAGCCGGTCCGCTCAGCTTCAGATGCCGGCCGTTGAGGCCCGGAATGTTGTAGTTGACCATCTGCGAGGAGATGGACACCGGGATGTTCAGCATCGGGTGCATCTTCACCTGGGCATTGCTCATGTAGGCGTCCGAGGCGCCGATCTGCGCGATCCCCGAGATGGCCTCCGCGATGCCCGTGCCGCTGCCGGTCCCCTGGGTCGTGATCTGAACGCCGGGATGCGCCTTGCCGTAGACGGGGACCCACAGGTTGAAGAGCGGGTAGAGCAGCGTCGATCCGGTCTCGAGCAGGCGCACCTGCGCGGTTGCCGCTTGGCTCACCATCATCGTCCCCATTGCGAGGGTGGCTGCCAGGACTAGGGAGGTGGCTTTCCGGCGGGACACGCCAGTTCTTGAGGTCATGTCGTTACCTTTTCTGAATTTGGAGGGCGTTGCAGGTGGCACCGGGTCCAGCGCCCGTGCCGAGGTAATGTAGCGGGACCATGTGACGATTTCGTTACAGGCCCGATCGCAGCGAATAATTCCAGTCAAATCATGCGCTTGGACTGTGCTGGATGCGGCCCCGCGGTGCGGATCGAGAGCAGGTGGCGGGCCAGGTTGCGCGCGTGGTCGCCGATGCGCTCCAGGGATTTGAGGACGAAGGCCGCATCGAGCGCCACGTCGAAATGGCGCGGGTCCTCCATCGCGCGGGTGAGCAGCCGCCGCAGGCCCGCCCCGTATTCCGCATCGAGGTCATGGTCGCGAGCGATCACCTCGGCCGCCAGCGCGGCGTCGAGGACGTCGAACGCCTCGAGCGAGAGCCGCAGCAGATCGACCGCGAGCTGTCCCAGGTGGCGCGCATCGCGTGAAGTGGCCGGACCCGGACGCCCGCCGAGCCTGAGCACCGTGCGCGCGATCTTCTTGGCCTCGTCCCCCGCCCTTTCGAGCTCGGCGACGGCCCGCGACATGGCGATGATCGCCTTCAGATCGCTCGCCACCGGCTGGCGGCGCGCGATGAGGGTGAGCTGCGCGTCGTCCAGCCTCGCCTCGTACGCATTGATGGCGGGCTCGCGCGCGATGACCCGCTCGGCGCACTGCGTGTCCCAGTCGGTATAAGCCCGGGTCGCCTCGCGCACCTGGTCGAGGACCAGCCCGCCCATCTCGATCACGTGCACGTGCAGGGAGGAGAGCGCGCCGTCGAAGGATCGGGCTGTGTGGCCTTCAAGCATCAACTGACATCAAGAGGCGGTCAGGTCGTACCACTGGCCGTCCTTGGCGGCAGGGCCCCCGGCCCGCGCCTCCGCGCGCGGGCGTTCGGGCGGATCGAGGACACGTTGGAAAACATTATAGGTCGTACCACTGGCCGTCCTTGGCGGCAGGGCCCCTCTGAGACCCTTCTCCGCGAGCCGGCAGGCACCGGGAAACGCCCGCGCCTCCGCGCGCGGGCGTTCGGGCGGATCGAGGACACGTTAAGTGTCCTCGATGGAGGCACCGCCCTTACCCAAAGCGGCCGGTGATGTAGTCCTCGGTCAGCCGGTGCTGCGGATTGGTGAACACATCGTCGGTGTCCCCGATCTCGATGAGACGCCCCATGTGAAAATAGGCGGTGCGCTCGGAGACGCGCGCCGCCTGCTGCATGGAGTGGGTCACGATCACGATCGCGAGCGAGGCGCGCAGCTCGTCGATCAGGTCCTCGATGTGCGCCGTGGCAATCGGGTCCAGCGCCGAGCACGGCTCGTCCATGAGGATGACCTCGGGCTGCACCGCGAGACTGCGCGCGATGCACAGCCGCTGCTGCTGGCCTCCCGAGAGGCCCGTCGCCAGGGTATTGAGCCGGTCCTTGACCTCGCTCCACAGTCCCGCGCGCTGCAGGCTGGTGCACACGAGCTCATCGAGGTCCGCGCGGCTGCGGGTGAGCTTGTGGATGCGCGGGCCGTACGCCACGTTCTCGTAGATCGACTTCGGGAACGGATTCGGTCTCTGGAACACCATGCCGATCCGGGCGCGAAGCTGCGCCACGTCGCGGCGCCTGTCGTAGACGTCCTGGCCGTCCAGCGTGATCGTCCCGGTCACCCGCGCGCCGGGGATGGTGTCGTTCATGCGGTTCAGGCAGCGCAGGAAGGTGGACTTTCCGCAGCCCGAAGGCCCGATCGCGGCCAGCACCTGGCGTTGCCCGATGTCGAGCGTCACGCTCCTGACCGCCTCCTTGTCGCCGTAGAAGACGCTCACGTCGCGGCAGGAGAACACCGGATCGTCGACGAAAGCATTGCCGACCGATGCGCCGGTGGGCAGGCCGTCCTCCAGGGAGCTCGGAACGTGGACTCGCCCGCTCGGCTTCAGGTCCAAGCCGCTCTCGGCCGCGTGCTGGCCGGCGGCGGAGCCCCCGGCTCCGGAAACCTCGGCGCGCCTCGGCTCCGGCACGATTTCACCTCCTGAAGGGTGCATGGATCTGGACACGGCGCGCTACCCGAAGCGCCCCGTCACGTAATCGTCGGTCCTGCGGCTGCGCGGCGCGGTAAAGATCTGCTCGGTAGGGCCGACCTCGACCAGCTCGCCCATGTACATGAAAGCGGTGACGTTCGAGACCCGGGCGGCCTGCTGCAGGTTGTGCGTCACGATGCCGATGCAGTACTTCTCTCGCAGCGCCTGCAGCGTCTCTTCGACGCGAAGGGTGGAGATCGGGTCGAGCGCCGCGGTCGGCTCATCGAACAGGATCACTTCCGGCTCGAGCGCTATGGTACGCGCAATGCACAATCTTTGCTGCTGCCCTCCCGAGAGGCTGCGTCCGTCCTGGTGCAGCTTGTCCTTGACCTCCTCCCACATGGCCGCCGCGGTGAGCGCGGCCTGGATCCGATCGGCCAGCTCGGACCGCGAGCAGCGGCGCTCGAGGCGCAGGCCGAAGGCCACGTTCTCGGAGATCGACATGGGAAACGGAGTCGGCTTCTGGAACACCATGCCGACCCGGAAGCGCAGGCTCACCACATCGAGTCCCGGAGCGAGGATGTCCTCGCCATCGAGCCGCACCTCGCCGGTGGCCCGGTGTCCCGGGTAGAGCGTGTACATCCGGTTGAAGACGCGCAGCAAGGTCGATTTGCCGCAGCCGGAAGGTCCGATGAACGCGGTGATGCTGCGGTCGGCCAGCGTCAGGCTGATGTCCTTCAGCGCCTGATGGCGTCCGTAGTAGAAATCGAGGTGCCGCACTTCCAGCTTGGCGGCGGCCCCCGGCGCGGCCTCGGGGCCGGGTTGCGGAGCGGGCGCGTTCATGGCCGCGATCCGGCCGCATGGCGGACTGTTCGATGCATGCTCGTCAGGTTGGGGCGGCGGCCGCTCCGGCTCGGAGTCCGGGCGGCCGCCGACCGCAGGATACGATAACTGCTCGCGGCGGGCTTCTACTTGAGGCCGCGTCCGCATGGCGGATTATCGCACGTCGGCTCCCCTTGAGCCCATGACGGCTAGAAGGCCACCTGGGTCCAGATGCCGACCTCGTTGTAAGTGCCGTCCGCCTCATTGAAGGCGCTGCCGTTGGTCGTGGCGAAGGAGCCCCCGACCGGGCCGCCGTCCATCTTCTCGTGCTTGTAGACGAGCGCGACCTGGACGTTCTTGATCGGTGACGCCTGCAGGCCGACATCGAAGTAATTGTCCTTGAGATCCGGCGCCAGATCCTTGCTCAGCTTGGCATGATCATACCGGCCAAAGACGCTCCACGTGCGATTGATGTCGTACGAGGCGTAGAGCGCGTAGCCGTCGGCCTTGTCGGTCGGGTTGACCCCGCCCGTGGCCTTGTATTCCGGCACGTTGTACCAAGCGTTCGCCGAGAAGTACTCGAAGGTGACGTGCACGCCGTCGCCGGCCCAGCCGGCGAGCGCATCGAAGCGGCTGGCGGTACGATAGCTCTGGGGCGTGGACACGCCGGCAATCGTCACGCTCTGGCCGTACTTGTCCTGCCCCAGCTTGCCCTCGTAGCCGCCCACAGCGAGAATCACGCCGTCGAGGCGGTACGTCAGGCGTCCCTCCAAATCCATCGTCTTCGAGCGCGTCGGGTTCTTGTACCCCGCCCCGTTCACTGCCGAGAGGCGGTAGCTCAGCATGCCGGCGCCCACGTCGGTCAGTTGACCGCCGACGTGCAGGCCCCAGTCGGCGGAGGTGCCGAAGTGCAGGCGGTCGATCAGCGTATTCTCCACGTACCGGTAGCCGTAGACGCCCTCGTCGAACGGGACCCAGGGCAGGTTGGCCTCGCCCAGGCGGACCCAGAACGCTCGGGAGAGCGAGGCCTGCAGGAAGGCGTTCTTCATGTAGACGTCCACCTGCTGCCCGCTGTTGTAGTTCGCATCGGTGACCATCTTGGCCGACCAGATGTCATCGAACTTCTCGTTGAAGACGAGGTAGAACCGCTTGACGTCGATTCCAGTGCCGCTCGCGGGGGTATCGGCGCCGTTGTTCGTCTGGCTGATATTGGTCAGGTCGGCGAAGATCTTGCCGTCGACTGTGGGCATCGGCACGCCCGCCAGCGCGACTCCCGAGCCCGAGGCGCCGAGAATGGCGGCGACAGCGCAGGGGATGGCGAGAGATTTTCTGAACATGAGTGGCTCCGCGGGTAACCTATTGTGCGATGAGGAAATCTGAGTGCGTCCCGTGCCCCGGGTACGCGAGCGCATTAAATGACATCAATGTGACGTCTCCGTTACAGTCGCTCGCAGGCTCAAGGCGCCCCGAATTCGCATAGTCTTGCCGCTGAACGTTGCAGGCGTGTGACGGCGCGGGCCCTTCCTGCTGTTGAACCGCACGCCCGGCGCATGGACAATGCGCAGCCGCTTCCGACCCTCGCCGCACCCGGATGGAGAGATGTCCGCCACCCTAGAGCTCACCCGCGACCTCATGGCCCGCCGCTCCGTCACGCCCGCCGACGAGGGCTGCCAGGAGGTGATGACGCGGCGCCTGGAGGCGGCCGGCTTCCAGATCGAGCCGCTGCGCTTCGGCAGCGTGGAGAATTTCTGGGCGCACCGCGGCCGCGAGGAAGGCCCAGTGTTCTGCTTCGCAGGTCACACGGACGTGGTGCCCACGGGGCCGCTGGAGGAGTGGCGCAGCGATCCGTTCGTGCCGACCCTGCGCGACGGGCTGCTCCACGGCCGGGGCGCGGCCGACATGAAAAGCGGCCTCGCCGCGATGATCACCGCCACGGAGGAATTCGTCACCGCCCACCCCGCGCACCGCGGTCGCATCGCGTTTCTGATCACCAGCGACGAGGAAGGCCCGTCGGTGGACGGCACCAAGCGCGTGGTCGAGGTCCTCGCCGCCCGGCGGCAGCCGATCGACTGGTGCCTCGTGGGCGAGCCCTCGAGCGAGACATCGATCGGCGACACCATCAAGATCGGCCGGCGCGGCTCATTCAGCGGCCGGCTGACGGTGCACGGCGTCCAGGGGCACATCGCCTACCCGCATCTGGCGGAGAACCCGGTCCACAAGCTCGCGCCGGCGCTCGCGGAGCTGACGAGCCGCGTCTGGGACCAGGGCACGGAGCATTTCCAGCCTACGAGCTTTCAGGTCTCGAATCTCAATGCCGGCACGGGAGCGCCGAACGTCATCCCCGGCGAGCTCAAGGCGCGCTTCAACCTGCGGTATTCCCCGGTGCAGACGCTCGAGGGGCTGAAGGATACCGTCGAGGGGATCCTGCGCCGGCACGGCGTGCGCTTCACGCTCGAGTGGTATGTGTCCGGCGAGCCGTTCTATACGCCGCCCGGCAAGCTGTCCGAGGCCGTGGTGGCGGCGATCGAGGAGGTCACGGGCGGCAGGCCGAAGATGTCGACCGGAGGCGGCACATCGGATGGCCGGTTCATCGCGCCGCTCGGGGCCCAGGTGGTGGAGCTCGGCGTCGTGAACGCCTCGATTCACAAGGTGAACGAGTCGGTGCGGGTCGCGGACATCGACGCGCTCCATCGCATGTACTTCAACGTGCTGCGAAACCTGCTGGCCTAGGCGCGGGCGCGCCGGGCTCTCAGGCGCGTCTGCCGTTGGCGATCGCGCCGGCGGTGCCCAGCGAGGCGGCCCAGATGAGCACCCAGGCCGGCATGGCGAGGCCGAGGAAGGTCCAGTCGACCACGCCGCACTCCCCGCTGCCGGTGAGCACCCTGCGGATCACCGCTGTGAGCGGCATCCACTTCAGCATCATCGAGAGCGGCGCGCCGCAGGAGGGGATGGCGCCCGGCGGCAGGTGTTGGATATAGAGCTGACGGGCGGCCACTCCCACGGTGGCGAGGGCGGCGATGGCGATGAGGACGGCGTAGACGCGCGCGCCCCAGCCACGCGGGTTGTGCAGCGCGGCGATGAGGAAGACCACGCCCAGGGCGGCGATGCCGATGCGCTGGAAGATGCAGAGCGGACAGGGGTCGAGCCCGAGGTGGAACTGCGAGTAGAGGGCGTAGACGATGAGCCCGGCGCAGAGCAGGAAACCCGCGGCGTTGATCCGGCGGCGCGGCAGCGGCCGTGCGGACCCGCCCACCACCATCAGGGGCGCTCTGCTCATGGCGTCGCCGCGGGCCTCGGGCCGCCGACGGGAGCCCCGCGCTCGCGCAACTCCCGCTCGACATCGTCCAGAGAGGTATGGCGGACGTCCTTGCCGTAGACCATGTAAATGACGTATTCGCTGATGTTCTTCGCGTGATCGCCGATGCGCTCCAGCGAGCGGACCACCCACATCACATCGAGCGCCCGCCGGATGGTGCGCGGGTCCTCCATCATGAAGGTGATGCTCTGGCGCTGGATGGCCTCGTACTCCTCATCGACCAGGCGATCCTGGCGCGCGACGCGCAGAGCCGACTCCGCGTCCATCCGGGCGAAGGCGTCCAGGGCGTCATGCACCATCTCCGAGACGATGCGGCCGAGATGCTTGATCTCGCGATACTTGTCGGCCGGACGCTCCATGGTGGCGAGCCGGGAGGCGATGTAGCCGATCTTCTCGCCCTCGTCGCCGATGCGCTCGAGGTCGGTGATGGTCTTGATGATGGCCACGATGACCCGCAGGTCGCCCGCCGCCGGAGCGCGCGTCGCCAGGATCCGGCTGCACTCCTCGTCGATCGAGACCTCCATGTTGTTCACCTGGTGGTCCCCGAGCGCCACCGACTCCCCGAGCGAGCTGTCGCCCTCGGTGAGCGCCGTGATCGCCTTGTGCAGCTGCTGCTCCACGAACCCGCCCATGGCGAGCACTTTGCTGCGCACGCGCTCCAGGTCTTCGTTGAAGCGTCGGGAGATGTGGTGGCTGAGGTCGGCGGTTTCCATCAGGATCGTTCTCCGGCTCGGCTGCCGATGATAGCTGAAACGCGGGCGGCCGGCCGCGTGCGCGCGCGCAGCGGAATCGGCTCCAGGCCGGCGAGGAACTCGCCGGTTGCCGCCTCCCAGGTGAAGTCGGCCGCCGCCGCGGCACAGCGACCGCGGTCGAGCCGCAGCGCGCCCCGGATCGCCGCGGCGAGATCGCGGCTCATGACGCCCGTCACGCCGGGGCGCAGCACATCCCGCGGCCCAGGGACCGGAAATGCGGCGACCGGCAGACCGCAGGCCAGCGCCTCGACCATGGCGATGCCGAAGGTGTCCGTGAGGCT
>DAHUXV010000142.1 GCA_027306985.1 Gammaproteobacteria bacterium
ATGGTCATCGAGAAGGCCAAGCGCCTCGTCGAGCACAAGAAGGACGTCGTCATCCTGCTCGATTCGATCACGCGCCTGGCGCGCGCCTACAACACCGTCGTGCCCTCATCGGGCAAGGTGCTGACGGGCGGCGTCGACGCCAATGCGCTGCAGCGGCCGAAGCGCTTCTTCGGCGCCGCGCGCAACATCGAGGAGGGCGGCAGCCTCACCATCCTCGCCACCGCGCTGATCGACACCGGCTCGAAGATGGACGATGTCATCTACGAGGAGTTCAAGGGCACCGGCAACAGCGAGATCCATCTCGACCGCCGCATCTCGGAAAAGCGCGTATTCCCCGCGGTCAACATCAACCGCTCCGGCACCCGCAAGGAAGAGCTCATCACCGACCAGGGAGAGCTCGCCAAGATGTGGATCCTGCGCAAGCTCCTGCATCCCATGGACGAGCTCGCCGCCATCGAGTTCCTGCTCGACAAGATGAAGGACACGAAGTCCAACAGCGAGTTTTTCGAGGCAATGAAACGCTAAAGCGGCGCGGGGGCCGGATAAAGGTTCGATCCGGCCCCAGCCAGATGCCCCATAAGGGTCTCTGGCGGCGCAAATCTCGAGGTTGACGCTGCACCCGGAGCGAAATCCGTACGGACTGCATTGCCAGCCCACCCCGTAGGGGTGGGCTGTATTCGGACCCTCGCAGTCTCACGCGGGGAACGGGCCTCCGCGCGGCGTTATGCCGTGCCCACCAGTCCGCCGATGACCTCGGTGTGGCTGGCGTGCTCGCGCCAGGCGCTGAGCGCCGCCGCCAGTCGCGCCGGCGAGACCATGGCGTCCTCCAACAGCTCGAAGTACTCGGTGCGTGCGAGCAGCGTTGCCGCCACGGAAGCGCAGTACTCGCTCTCGAGCCAGGACGCGAAGCGGTCCGATGCATTGTGAGTCGCGATCATCGTCAGTACTCCTCCCCATTCTCCAGAACTGGGCGATGCAACGACCATACCAGCGGCGGCATTATGCGCCCGATGCAGGCGGGTGGCACCGTTCGAAAGCCAGCAATTGAGCGGCCCGAGGCCGCCCGCGGGCCGCGGGATGGGCAGAGCCACAGGGCTGGCCGCGCAAATCGCCGGGAGCGATTTGCGCCAATGTACAAACCTGCGATCGCCCTGTGGCCGATGTCGCGGCGGTACGTCGCCCCGGGCCAGTGCACCGCGTCGGCGAGGGCGTAGGCGGCTCTCTGTGCCTCGGCCACCGTCGCGCCCATGGCCGTGGCGCAGAGCACGCGGCCGCCGCTCACCACCACCCGGTCACCGCTCAGCCGTGTGCCGGCATGGAAGACCTTCCCGGGAAGCTTTGCGGCAGCGTCCAGTCCGGCGATCGCAGCGCCCATTCGGGGCGCGTCCGGATATCCTTCCGCCGCCATGACGACCCCCAGTGCGGCACGCGCATCCCAGGTCGCCTGGACCCGGTCCAGCCTGCCGTCGAGCGCCGCCTCGCAGAGGACCGTGAGATCCGACTCCAGCCGCATCAGGATCGGCTGCGTCTCGGGGTCGCCGAACCGGCAGTTGAATTCCAGGACGTTCGGCGTCCCGTCGCGCGCGACCATGATGCCGGCGTAGAGAAACCCCGTGTACGCCATTCCTTCGGCGGCCAGGCCGCGGATCGCCGGCTCGATCACCTCACGCATGATGCGCTCGTGAATGGCTGGCGTGACCACGGGTGCGGGCGAGTACGCGCCCATTCCGCCCGTGTTCGGGCCGCGATCCCCGTCCTGCAGCCGCTTGTGATCCTGCGAGGTCGCAAGCGGCAGGACGTGCGATCCGTCCGCCACGACGATGAAGCTCGCTTCCTCGCCCTGCAGGAATTCCTCGATCACCACCTCGCGGCCGGCCTCGCCCAGCCGGCCCTCGAGCATCGCCTCCGCCGCCGCCAGGGCTTCCGCCGCCGTCTCCGCGATGACCACGCCCTTGCCCGCGGCCAGGCCGCTCGCCTTGACGACGATGGGCGTGCGCTGCCGGCGCACCAGCTCGGGGTCGAAGGTTTCCCGGGTGACCGTGACGGAGGCCGCCGTTGGAATGCGGTGGCGCCGCAGGAATTCCTTGGCGAAGGCTTTGGAGCCCTCGAGCCGCGCCGCAGCCTGCCGGGGTCCGAAGCAGCGCAGGCCGTGCTTCTCGAAGGTATCGACGACCCCCGCCACCAGCGGCGCTTCCGGCCCGACGATGGTGAGCGCGACGCCCTCGCTGCGGGCCAGTCGAACCAGGCCGCCGAAGTCGCTCGCCTGCACGTCCACATTGCGCACTTTCGGCTCCCGGGCCGTCCCGGCGTTGCCGGGCGCCACCAGGACCTCGGTGACGCGCGCCGACGCGGCGCATTTCCAGGCGAGAGCGTGCTCGCGGCCGCCGGCACCGATGACGAGGACTTTCATCCGTCAATGCCGGAAATGGCGGATGCCCGTGAGGACCATGGCCATCCCGTGCTCGTCGGCGGCCGCGATGACCTCCGCATCCCGCCGCGAGCCGCCGGGTTGGATCACCGCCCGTATGCCGTATCCCGCGGCCACGTCGATGTTGTCGCGGAAAGGGGAGTAGGCGTCGGAGGCCATCACCGCCCCCTCGACGGTCAGCTTCTCGTCGGCCGCCTTCATGGCTGCGATCCGGATGGAGTAGACCCGGCTCATCTGTCCGGCGCCGATGCCCACCGTCGCGCCGCCGCGCGCCATGACGATCGCATTCGACTTCACGAACTTGCAGACGCGCCACGCGACGAGGAGGTCGGCGATCTCTCGCTCCGTGGGCTTGCGCCGCGTGACCACCGTCAGGTCCGCAGCGCCCACCTGTGCCGTGTCCCGCGTCTGCGCCAGCAGTCCGCCGGCGATGCTGCGGTACTCGAGCTCGCCGGGGGGCGCGCGGCCGAGATCGCCGACCGCGAGCACCCGCACGTTGGGCTTTGCCGCCAGCACCTGCAGCGCATCCGGCGCGACGGCGGGGGCCGCCAGCACCTCGACGAACTGCCGCTCCAGGATCGCGGCGGCGAGCGCCGCGTCCAGCTCCCGGTTGATGGCGATGATGCCGCCGAACGCCGAGGTCGGATCGGTGCGGTGCGCGCAGTTGTAGGCCTCGCGCGCCGAGGCCGCCACCGCCACGCCGCAGGGATTGGCGTGCTTGACGATGACGCAGGCCGGCTGCTCGAACTGACGCACGCACTCGACTGCCGTGTCCGCGTCGGCGACGTTGTTGAACGAGAGATCCTTGCCCTGCAGCAGCCGCGCCGTGGCGACGCTGGGCTCGCGGGCGATCGGCTCGCGGTAGAGCGCCGCGTGCTGGTGCGGGTTCTCGCCGTAGCGCAGGTCCCGGACCTTGTCGAAGACGAGCGGCAGCGTCGCGGGAAAGCGTTCCGCGGCCGAGTCCCGGCTTGCGAGATAACTTGCGACCATGGAGTCATACCGGGCCGTGTGCGCGAACACTTTGGCCGCGAGGCGGGACCGCGTCGCCGCGGTCGTGCCGCCGCCGTGCGCCGCCAGCTCCGCGAGCAGAGCGGGGTAGTCGGCCGGATCGACGGCCACGGCCACCGACTCGTGGTTCTTCGCCGCGGCCCGCAGCATCGCCGGACCGCCGATGTCGATGTTCTCGATCGCCTCCGCGTAGCGGCAGTCCGGCCTCGAGACCGTCTGCGCGAAGGGATAGAGATTCACGACGAGCAGATCGATCGGCTGGATGCCGTGCTGCGCCATCACCGCATCGTCGATGCCGCGCCGGCCCAGGAGTCCACCGTGGATCTTCGGATGCAGCGTCTTGACGCGGCCGTCCATGATCTCGGGAAACCCGGTGTAGCCCGACACTTCGCGCACGGTGATCCCGCTGTCCGCGAGCAGGCGGGCGGTGCCTCCCGTCGACAGGATCTCGACGCCGCGGGCCGCCAGCGCGCGCGCGAGCTCCACCAGCCCGGTCTTGTCGGAGACCGACAGCAACGCCCGCCGCACGGGCAACATCTCAACTTTGGATTGATTCATGTCGATCCTGAATCACGAAGCGGCATCGGCGCGCCTCAGGCACAGGAATGTGCCCCGCCGCCGCAGGGCGAGGCGGGGCCTTTCAGCGACGCACTGCTTCGCCCGCCGAGCGAGCTTTGGGCGAAAACCACGCATTTGCCCAAAGCTGCGCCGGGCCGGGCAGGAGCCCGGATCCAGCGCTTCACATTGGCAGTCAATGGGCGAGGCCGAGTTGCTTGAGCTTCTTGCGCAGGGTGCCGCGATTGATGCCCAGGATCCCCGCTGCCCGGCTCTGGTTGCCGTCGGCGTAGTCGAGCACCACTCGAAAGAGCGGCTCCTCGACCTCGCGCAGCACCAGCTCGTAGAGATCCGCGGGCCGTGAGCCGTTCAGGCTCGTGAAGTAATCGCTCAGCGCGCGCTCCGCGTGGCTGCGCAACGGCAGCAGCGGCCGTTGCGGCAGCAGA
>DAHUXV010000162.1 GCA_027306985.1 Gammaproteobacteria bacterium
TACCGCCGGCAATGCTCGAACGGCACCGGCCGCGCCAGGAGATACCCCTGCGCGTACGAGCAGCCGAGCTGGCGGAGCTTCTCGAGCTGCTGCCAGCCCTCGATGCCCTCCGCGATCACCTCGATGTTGAGGTGCTTCGCCATGGCGATGATCGCTTCGACGATCGCCAGGTCGCTCATGTCGGTGACCAGGTCGCGCACGAAGCTGCGGTCGATCTTGAGGTAGTCCACCCGCCAGCGCTTGAGGTACGAGAGGCTCGAGTACCCGGTGCCGAAGTCGTCGATGGCGATGCGCGTGCCGAGCTCGCGCAGCCGCACGATCGCATCGCGCGAGGACTCGCCGTTGCGGCCCTCGCGATTCTCGAACACCGCGCTCTCGGTGAGCTCGAGCTGCAGCATGTAGGGGCTCACGCGGTGCGTGCGGGTCAGGCGCTCGATGGTGGCGCGAAGATCGGAGCGCTGCAGCTGCACGGCGGAGATGTTGACGGAAATGGGCACGACATCGGCCCCCGCCGCACGCCAGCGCGAGAGATCCTCGATCGCCCGCTCCAGTACGAACTCGCCGATGGGCACGATGAGCCCCGTCTCCTCCGCGACCGCCACGAAGCGCTCGGGCGCGAGGAAGCCGTGCGCCGGGTGTCGCCAGCGCAGCAGGACCTCGAGGGCCACGACCCGGTGCGACTCGATGTCGACGATCGGCTGGTAGTGCACGTCGAGCTGGCGGCCCTGGAGGGCCGCGCGCAGGCTGGACTCGATCGCGATGCGCTCCTTCAGATTGCGCTCCATCACGGGGCTGAAGAGCTGGAAGTTGTTGCGGCCGCGGTCCTTCGCCTGGTACATCGCCGTGTCCGACTGGCGCAGCAGCTCACCCATCGTGGAGCCGTCGCGCGGGAAGAGGCTGACGCCGATGCTCGCGGTCGTCACCAGCGGCCGCCCGTCGATCAGCATCGGCGCGGCGAGGGCCTCGGTGATGCGGCTCGCCGCCTCGTTGATCTGCTCCGTGGAGGAGACGGTCTTCAGCACCACGATGAACTCGTCGCCGCCCATCCGCACCACGATGTCGTCCGTGCGGGTGGTGCTGCGGATGCGCTGCGCCACGGATTTCAGCAGCTTGTCGCCGGTCTCGTGGCCGCGGGAATCGTTGATGTGCTTGAAGCGGTCGAGGTCGAGGAAGAGCACCGCGAGCATGCTGCCGCTGCGCTTCGCCTCCTCGATGGCTCCGGGCAGGTGGGCCGCGAGAAACAGGCGATTCGGCAGCCCGGTGAGCTGATCGTGATGGGCGAGATGATCGAGATGCTGCTGCTTCTCGAGCAGCTGCGCCTCCACCCGGCGCCGCATCGTGATGTCGCGCGTGGTCAGGGCATAGAGGCCGCGCCGGCCGACATCCACGCGGTAGCCGGTGATCTCGACGTGCAGGAAGCGGCCGCTGCGGCAGCGCTGCCCGGTCTCGATGAGCAGCCGCGCCGGCTCCTGCCGCAGCTGCGCGAGCAGCGCCTCCGGCGGTCCGCCTTCGTCGCTGAAGATCCGCGCGAGCGTCATGGCGCGCAGCTGCGCCAGCGAATAGCCGAGACTGCACTGCAGGGCCGGATTGGCATCGACGATATCGAGGGACGTGGCGTCGACCACCAGCATGCCGTGCGGCGACTGCATGAAGGATGCATCGTGCGCTCCCCGGACACCTCCGCGCGAGCGCAGCCGCGCCAGCTGCCAAAGCGCTACGGGCACCCCGAGCAATACCAGCGCCAGCATCGCCCCCGGTTCCAAGTCGCTCCCGACCCTCTCGTCAGCAGATCGCGACAGTGTGGCGGAAGCTCGGCCGTTCAGTCCGGGAACACCGCACAATTCCGGCGCCGCGGCGCTCGACCGGCATTGGAAGAAAGACAACCCGGACACTGCCCGGAATGCGAAGCGCCCTCCGCCAACCTCGCAACCGCGGGGCCTTCCTTCGAGCATTTCCCGCCGGCGCCGCGCCCGAGGGTGGCGGCGATGCGCAGGGCCGCGCGAAAGGGGGTTGAAGGAGCGGCCGTTTTCCCGCGGCTGCCCCGGCTCACGCCGGCGGGC
Source organism: Gammaproteobacteria bacterium (assembly GCA_027306985.1). GTDB lineage: Bacteria > Pseudomonadota > Gammaproteobacteria > Steroidobacterales > Steroidobacteraceae > 13-2-20CM-66-19. The sequence goes on from DAHUXV010000162.1 coordinate 2,061, forward strand.
CCCGGCGAGCAGCCCTGAGCCGCGCGGATCGATCGCCGCGATCCGGGCCGGAAAGCAAAAACCCCCGAAGGCGACGCCTCCGGGGGTTTTGCGAATCAAAGCCTGGCAGTGACCTACTCTGGCATGCCCGAGGGGCACACTACCATCGGCGCAGAGCGTTTTCACTTCCGAGTTCGGAATGGGATCGGGTGGTTCCCGCTCGCTATGGCCGCCAGGCAAACTGTTTGAGACATCGGGACCGGTGTTGCCACCGGTCCCGCCGCCTCCAATCCGGCTGTGTTTCGTTTTCGACGCCTGTCGCGTTCGCGATGGATCGCTCCATCGTTGCATCATCCTCGCGGGTCTGCCGAGGGCAAACACCTTGAGGTTATATGGTCAAGCCTCACGGGCAATTAGTACTGGTTAGCTGAAGTCATTGCTGACCTTACACACCCAGCCTATCAACCAAGTAGTCTTCTTGGGCCCTTCAGGGGAGTCGAGCTCCCAGGGAGATCTTATCTTGAGGGGGGCTTCCCGCTTAGATGCTTTCAGCGGTTATCCCGTCCGCACATAGCTACCC
>DAHUXV010000163.1 GCA_027306985.1 Gammaproteobacteria bacterium
CCGCATGCTTGATCGATGATCCCCCTTTTCTGGCACACGGGGCGCCATCGCAGGCTCAAGGCGGCACTCGCCGGCGCGGCAATCGCTCTTCTCGCAGCCGCGCCGGCCGGTGCCGCGACTCCTTCGCGGCCGGCCCGCTCCGGAGTCTATTACGAGATCTTCGTCCGCTCGTTCGCCGACTCCAATGGCGACGGCATCGGCGATCTCAATGGCATCACGGCCAGGCTTCCCTATCTCAAATGGCTGGGCGTGAGCGGCCTCTGGCTGACGCCGATCTTTCCTTCTCCGAGCTACCACGGCTACGACGTCACCCACTACTTCGCCGTCAATCCGCAGTTCGGCACCATGGCGGATTTTCACCGGCTGCTGCGCAAGGCGCACGCCCTCGGCATCAAGGTGCTGATCGACATGGTGCTCAACCACACCAGCAGTCGCAATCCTTGGTTCCAGCAGGCGCTCAATCCCCGCAGTCCCTATCACGACTGGTATACGTGGGCGGGCAAGGGCACCGATCTCTCGGCGCTGAGCTCCGTGGGCGGCCGCGCCTGGCACCGTCGCGACGGCGAGTACTATCTCGGCGACTTCAGCCGCCAGATGCCGGACCTCAACTACGACAACCCGGCGGTGCGCCGGGAGATGATCAAGGTCGGGCGCTTCTGGCTGGCTCAGGGGGTCGACGGGTTCAGGCTCGACGCCACCACGCAGATCTACATCGATTTCAAGTCGCAGATCGGCGATCCGCGCGTGATCGCGAAGAACATCGCCTGGTGGCGCCAGTATCACGCGGCGCTGCGCGCGACCGACCCGCATGTGTACCTTCTGGGGGAGGTTCCCGCGACCCGCGAATCGCAGGCGGCACCCTATTATGCGGCGCTCAACTCCGTGTTCGATTTTCCGCTCGCGAAGCTCATCGTCGCGGCGGCCGCGCACGAGAGGAGCCCGGATCTCGGCACGTATGTGGCCCGCGCGTGGCGCCGCTTCCGCAAGGACGCCGGCGGCCGGTTCGTCGATTCGCCGTTCATCAGCAATCACGACCGGGACCGCGTGATAGACCAGCTCCACGGGAACATGAGCCACATGCGCATGGCCGCCGCGATGGTGCTCACCATGCCGGGACATCCCTTCGTCTATTACGGCGAGGAGATCGGAATGCATGGGGTCAAGCCGGACGAGGACATTCGCCAGCCCATGCGGTGGGACCGCAAGCCGCACGAGCCCGGCGAGACCTGGTGGGAGCCGCTGACGCCCGACAATGCCTCACCGGATCTTTCGGTCGCCGCGGAGCGCGCCGATCCGCGCTCGCTGCTCAATTTTTACCGCCGCCTGATCCTCTGGCGCATCGAGCTGCCGGCCCTGCGTGACGGCGGCATCGCGCCTGACCCGGCCGACGGGGGCGCGATCAGCGCCTATGTCCGCGCCGATCGCTCGCAGCGGCTGCTGGTCATCCACAACCTCTCCGATACCTCGAGCAGCGTCACCCTGCGGGGCCCGGCCTTCCGGGCGGTCATCCGGCGCACCCGCTCCGGCGTCCGCCTCGTCGGGCGCGTGCTGACGATGCCCGCGTATTCCACCGCGATCCTGCAATAGCGCCATCGCGGCCCTGGATTTCAGTCAAAGAAAGATCGACATGACAGGACATCGGCTCCGGCTGCGAATGCTCGGTGCATGCTTGCTCGCGGCCGGCTGGCAGGCCCAGGCACACGCGGCGGTACCGAAGACGGCCGCGGCGATCCCGGCAAGAGTACTCCTGCGACATGGCGGAGCCGACCTGCGCCTGGGTGGCGGCACGCTGTCTCTACGCCTGATCGGCGGCGACGTGCTGCACGTGCACTTCGTCCCGGCGACCGGAGCGACTGCGCCGACCCTGGTCATGGCTCCACGGCCCTTCCATGCCGCAACCACCGCGCCCGTCGTTGCGATTCGCCGGGGCCGCGATCTCCTGCTGCGCGAAGGGCGCCTCGGGGTGGAGGTCGATGAGGCCTCCGGAGCGCTCGCGATCCTCAGCCGCGGCACGCACGAGCCGCTGTTGCGGATCCCCGCTGTGGCGAGCCTGGCCCGCGGCACGGTGGCGCTGCGCTTCGCCAAGGGTGCGCCGCTCTATGGAATCGACGGCAGCAACGCGTTCGCGAAGAAGCCTCCCGGCCTCCTGCGCAGCGGCGCCCAGGTGGCCGAGGCCGGCGACCAGGGCAATGCCGGCGCGCCTCTCGTCTGGAGCACGGCCGGATTCGCCGTACTCCTCGACTGCAAGGGCGGAGCCACGTTCCATCTCGCGCAGGGCAGCCTTCGGATCTCCCGGCTCTCGAGGCCCGATCCCGACTTCTACGTGATCGCGGGCGACCCCGACACGATCTTCGCCGCGGTGGCCCAACTGAGCGGCCATGCGCCGCTCTTCCCCGAGTGGTCTCTCGGCTTCATCAACAGCCAGTGGGGCATCGACGAGAAGGAGCTGCTGAGTGATGTGCGGACCTACCGCGCCAAGCACATCCCGCTCGATGCCTTCTCCCTCGACTTCGACTGGAAGGCCTGGGGTCAGAACGACTACGGGGAGTTCCGCTGGAACACCCGGAAGTTCCCCGACGGCCCGAGCGGCAAGCTGGGCCGGGAGCTCGATGCCCTGGGCGTGCACCTCATCGGCATCATGAAGCCGCGCATCCACATCGACACGGTCGAAGGCCGCTACGCCACTGCGCATCACCTCTGGATTCCGGGCGAGAAGGCGAGCCTCGATTACTTCTCGCACAAGCCCGTCAAGAACCTGGACTTCGACAATCCGGCGACCCGGGCCTGGTTCTTCAATCCGACGCTGCAGCACAGCTTCGAGACCGGCATCGCCGGCTGGTGGAACGACGAGGCGGACGAGGTGGGCGGGAATACGCAGTTCCTCAACATGGAGCGGGCGCTCTATGACGGGCAGCGCAGGATGACCGATATCCGCGTCTTCTCGCTGAACCGCAACTTCTGGCTCGGCGCCCAGCGCTATGCCTACGGGCTCTGGTCGGGAGACATCCACACGGGGTTCGCCAGCATGGCCAGGCAGCGGTCGCGCATGCTGAGCGCCATCGACGTGGGCGAGATGTGGTGGAGCATGGACGGCGGCGGCTTCCACGGCCACCCTTCGGACCAGAACTACGCCCGCTGGATCGAGTTCGGCGCGTTTACGCCGATCTTCCGCGTGCACGGCACCCACGGTCAGAAGCGCCAGCCCTGGCGCTACGGGCCGGTGGCGGAGCGCGCCGCCGCTCACGCCATCAGGCTGCGCTACGAGCTGCTGCCCTACCTGTATTCCTACGCCTGGCACGAGCATGCGGCAGGGGTGGGCCTGGTCAGACCGCTCACCTTCGGCTGGCCGCGGGATCCGAAGGTCCGAAACGACTCCAGCGCGTGGCTCTTCGGCCGCTGGCTGCTGGTCTCACCGGTCATGGAGCGGGATCAGACCGAGAAGCGCATCTATCTGCCCGCGGGCATCTGGACGGACTGGGCGAGCGGCAAGGTCTATCTCGGCGGCCGGTCGATCACGCTGCCGGTCGACAGCAGGACCTGGAGCGACATCCCGCTCTTCATCCGCCAGGGGGCGATCATCCCCATGCAGCCGGTGATGGACTACGTCGGGCAACACCCGGTCACCACGGTCCGTGTGAACGTCTTTCCGGCTGCCGAGCAGACGCATTTCAGCTACTACGACGATGACGGCGAGACCTACGCCTATGAGCATGGCACGTACTTCCTGCAGGGGTTGAGTACCAGGGCGGACGGCAATGAGGTCAGTCTCGCCACGGCCACTCCGAGCGGTACGTACCGCCCCGCCCTGGCGCACTACCTCTTCGCAGTGCACCGGATGGTGGCCGTCCAGGTCAGTCGCAATGGCGCGGCCCTCGCCCGCGTCCCCGATCTCGCTGCGCTGCGCCGCTGCGCGGGCGGCTGCTGGACCATCGGCGGCGACCGCTTCGGCGGCGTCACCTACGTCAAACTGCCCGCGGGCGTCCCGAGCGATGTGGAGATGCGCCAAAAATGAGAAGCCGGTCTGCCGCAGCGATGCGGCGATCGAGCGATCTGGACTCGCGGCCGTTGCGCCGGATATCGGCGAGCACGATCGCCCTCCTGGCCGCGCTCATGGCCGCTTCCGGCGGCGCAAGCGCTCTCGGTGCCGCTGCCAACATCGGTGATGCCGGCGGCAGCCGTGCCGCGGGCACGGCGGACACCATCGACACCGGATATCTGTTCTCCGACCAGGGACCGCTGTTCGACAGCGCGCCGCAGCCGACCGCCACGCAGCCCGTCACCGTCACGCTGCGCGCCAGGCACGGCAACGTCTCCGCCGCCAACATCAAGTATTACGACTCGGCGGACGACTCGTTTCACTACGTGCCGATGCACGTGACTTCCACGGATCCGACCGGCAGGTTCGATGACTGGCAGGGCACCATTCCCGCCAGCGCCTCGGAGAAGTATTACCGCTTCCAGGTGATCAACGGCCGTGAAACGCTGTGGTACAACGCCGAAGGCGTGAGTCGGTCGCAGCCCGCCTACGGTGATTTCTTCGTCATTCCGGGGTTCAGGACGCCCGACTGGATGAAAAGCGGCGTCCTCTACCAGATCTTCGTCGACCGGTTCTACGACGGTGACAAGGCCAACGACGTCACCAGCGGCCAGTACGATTACGACGGCTGCCCGACGGAGCAGCACGCCTGGGGCACGAGCGTCTACGCAAAGGTCAGGCGCTGCAACTCCGAGGCATTCTTCGGCGGCGATCTGGCCGGCATCGACCGGAAGCTGAGCTACATCAAGGATACGCTCGGCGCGAACATTGTGTATCTGACGCCCATCTTCGAGTCGCCGTCGAACCACAAGTACGACACGGCGGATTACTACAACGTCGATCCCGCGTTCGGCACCACCGGGGAGCTGGAGAAGCTCATCCGGGACGTTCACAGCGACGGCAACGGGCCGCGGGGCTACCTCATCCTGGATGGGGTTTTCAACCATACCAGCGACACCAACTGCTGGTTCGGCCGACAGACCTACGGCACGTTCACCTGCTCCGTCAAAGGCGCTTACCAGTCGCAATCGAGTCCCTATTACCGCTGGTACACCTTCCAGTCCTGGCCTCGCCGCTACTCGATGTTCTTCGGCGTCACCAGCATGCCCAAGCTCGATTACGGCGCGAGCGGCTCACAGGTGCGGGAGCAGATCTATGCCAGCCCGAGCTCGGTCGTGCAGACCTACCTGAGGCCGCCGTACGGCATCGATGGCTGGCGGCTCGATTCCGCGGAGATGATGGATGCCGGCGGCGCGAGCAGCCGGGATGCCCTGGACGGGGGCGATGCCACCAATCACCAGATCATGCGGGAGCTGCGCGTGGCGGTGAAGTCCGTCGATCCCGATGCCGAGATCCTGGGCGAGTACTGGGGCGATGCATCGTCCTGGCTGGATGACGGCAAGGAATGGGACAGCGCCATGAATTACCATGGCTTCACCACGCCGCTGTCGGAATGGCTCTGCGGCCAGGACCAGAGCGGTCACCGCGGCTCCCTGGACGAGACGCAGTTCGATGCCTGGCTGCGCCGGGCCCGCGCCGATCTGCCGGTGAACGTCCAGCAGGTGATGACCAACGAGTTGGGCACCCACGACACGATCCGGTTCGCGACCCGTTGCGGCGCTCATCTGTCACTGACCGAGCTCGCTCTCATCTTCCAGTTCACCTACGTCGGCACTCCCGGGATCTATTACGGCGATGAGTACGGCATGCAGGGCGGGAACGACCCCGATGACCGCCGTACGTTCGACTGGTCGCAGGCGAGCGCCGCCAATCCCGCGGTGGCGCTGACCCGGAAGCTGATCTCGATCCGCAGGCGTTACGTGGCGCTGCGCACGGGCTCATACATGACGCTGTTGACAGACGACACCGACCGCATCTACGCGTTCGGACGCTTCGATGCCAGTCATCGGATCGCGGTGGTTCTCAACGACGCGCCCGGGATGGAGACCGTGACCTTGCCCGCGTGGCAGCTGAGCATGGTCGATGGATCGCGGGTGAAGGATCTGCTGACGGGCGAGACCTATCGGGTCACCAACGGACATCTCACCGTGCGCGTGCAAGGACACCACGGGGCGATTCTCGAGCAATAGGAGATCGAAGCCGGTGCTCGCTTCCTGCCACCCTTGAGCGTGCAAGCCACTGCGGGCGCGATCAATCCGAACGTCGCGGCTCGGAGCAGCCCCTGTCGGCCGGCGCTCGCCCGCTGTGTCTTTGCTCTTGAGAGGACCGTGGCCACGCAAGTCGATCGCGAAGACGCGCCGCTCGCGCGGGTCGCCGATCTCGCGGCATTGCGCCGATGCCCGCACGCCTGCTGTACCATCGGCGGTGAGCGCGGCGGCGGTGTCACCTCCGTCAAGTTGCCCGCGGGCGTCGGGAACCGCGTCAGGCTGCATCGAGGCGGGCGAACGCTCAGGCGATCGCGGCCCGGCAGTGCTGCTCGATGTATTGGCGGTGCGAGGGGAGTGCCCGCGCCGCCTGCTCCAGACTTTGCCGCAAACCGGCCAGCAGCAGCGCCGAGTCGACATCGGCGCGCATCTCGACCAAGGGATGGAACTGCTCGGGCCATATCTCCTGGCCGACGAGCACGGCGAGCCAGTTGGGATTCTGGAAGAGCTCGAGCGGCTCGGTGACGATGCGGCCGCCGGACCGGAAATGATCGATCTTGTATTGGAGGGTCTCCGGGATCGACATGGCCCGCGTGTAGCGCCACAGCGGCTCGTCCCGCCGCTGGGCGTGGTAGTGAAGGATGATGAAGTCGCGGATCCGCTCGTGCTCGGTGCGGGTGATGCGGTCGTATTCGCGCGCGAGCAGGGGATCGAAGGCCCGGTCGGGGAAGAGCGCCAGCAGGCGCATGATGCCCGACTGCACCAGGTGGATGGCCGTGGACTCCAGCGGCTCGAGGAAGCCCGCGGCGAGTCCGAGGGCCACGCAGTTGCGCGCCCAGAATTGCCGCCGCACGCCGGGGATGAAGCGCAGCTGCCGTGGATCGCCTCGAGGCTCGCCATCGAGGTGCGCGAGCAGCACCTCCAGCGCCTCGTCATCGCGCATGTACTGGCTCGAATACACGTGCCCGTTGCCCGTCCGATGCTGCAGCGGAATCCGCCACTGCCAGCCGGCGGCGCGCGCGGTGCTGCGCGTATAGGGCAGAAAATCGCTCTGGGCGGCGCAACCGACCGTCACGGCGCGATCGCAGGGCAGCCAGTGGCGCCAGTCGTCATACGGCACCGCCAGCGCGCCCTCTATGAGAAGCCCCCGGAATCCCGAGCAATCGATGAAGAGGTCGCCCTCGATGCGCCGACCGCCCTCGAGCAGCACGGCTTCGATGAATCCGTCCCCCGCACGGAGCTTCACCTCGACGACCCTGCCCTCGGTGCGGATTACGCCGCGCTGCTCGGCGTAGCCGCGCAGATACCTGCCGTACAGCGCCGCATCGAAGTGATAGGCATAGTCGAAGCTCGAGAGCACCAGCCGCGGATCGCGCAGCGGTCGGTCGAAGCGCCCGGCGCGAGCGGCCGCCCACGCCATGGCATGATCGTGCAGGGGCACGTCGCTGCCCCGGGCCCGCTCGCGCAGCCAGTAGTGATGGAGCGGTACCTGGTCGAAATCGGCGCCAAAGCGGCCGAACGGATGGAAGTAACGCTGGCCTGGCCGGGTCCAGTCGACGAACTCGATGCCGAGCTTGAACGTGCCGCCGGTGGCGGCGACGAACGCGTTCTCGTCGATGCCGAGTTGCTGGTTGAAGAGCTTGATCGGAGGGATGGTCGCCTCGCCGACCCCCACGATGCCGATGGCATCCGATTCGATCAGCTCGATCGGGCAGTTGCCGCGGGTTGCGCTGGCGAGTGCCGCCGCCGCCATCCATCCGGCGGAGCCGCCACCCACGATGACGATGCGACGAAGGCGGCGATCGCTGGCGGTCATGATGGCGATTGTGGCATTGGCATGTACCGGCCCGCAGATGTCGGCCGCGCCGCGCCGCGACGGGGCGGGCGCTGAGCCCATTCTCGCTCAGCGGGCCTGAAGCGGCCGCGACGAGCGCGCTGAATACGTATGCGGACCGTTGCAAAGACCGCGCGCCGCGCCGCATTCTGCCCTAAAAGCCCCATGCGCCGCCCCGCCCAGCACCGCGCGAGACGCTCGCGCCGGCATCCCTGACGAATGGATCGGCGCACGGAAGCTTGCCCGAGTCCGCGCCGGCAGCGCGGCCCAACCCATACCTGCTGGGCGCGCATCCTCATGAGCCGTACAGGCGATCCGGCCTCGCCACTGCTGCGCCGGGCATCGACGAGCGCGTTCGCCCTGCTGGCCGGTCTTCTGGCCGGTAGTCTGGCAGCCTGCGGCGGCGGTAGCGCGGCCGGCGCCAACGGCGCTAGCGGAGCCAGCGGTGCCGCTCCCGCCATCGATACCGCGTCCCTCTTCTCCGACCAGGGATCGATGTTCGACAGCAACCAGGAACCGACCGCCACGCAGTCCGTCACCGTCACCCTGCGAACCGGGCACGGCAACGTTTCCGCCGCCAGCATCAAGTACTACGACTCGGCGGACGCCTCGTTTCACTACGTGCCGATGCACGCGACGTCAACGGATCCGACCGGCCGGTTCGATTACTGGCAGGGCGTCATTCCCGGGAGCGCCTCCGAGAAGTACTACCGCTTCGAGGCGACCAATGGCAGCGAGACGGTGTGGTACGACGCGGAGGGCGTGAGCCTGTCCGAGCCTTCTTCCGGCAACTTCTTCCTCATCCCGGGCTTCGAGACACCGGACTGGATGAAGAACGGCGTCCTGTACCAGATCTTCGTCGACCGGTTCTACGACGGCGATCCCGCCAACGACGTCACCAGCGGCCAGTACGAGTATGCCGGCTGCGCCACCGAGCAGCATGGCTGGGGCACGAGCGTCTATGCAACCGTGAGCGGCTGCAACAGCGAGGTGTTCTTCGGCGGCGACCTGGCGGGTATCGACCAGAAGCTGAGCTACATCAAGGACACGCTGGGCGCCGACATCCTCTATCTGACGCCCATTTTCGAATCGCCGAGCAATCACAAGTACGACACGGCGGACTACTACACCGTCGACCCGGCGTTCGGCACGGCAAGCGATCTGGAGAAGCTCGTCGAGGACGTTCACAGCAGCAGCAACGGCCCGCCGGGCTACATCATCCTGGACGGGGTGTTCAATCACACGGGCGACACCCACTGCTGGTTCGGCAGGGGCACGTACGGCACCTTCACCTGCTCCGTGACGGGCGCATACCAGTCGCAGTCGAGTCCGTACTACGGGTGGTACACGTTCCAGAGCTGGCCGAACCAGTACAGCTCGTTTGCCGGCTACGCCGGCATGCCCAAGCTCGACTACGGCGCGAGCGGCTCGCAGGTGCGGCTGCAGATTTACGGCAGCCCCGGCTCCGTGGTGCAGACCTACCTCAAGCCGCCGTACGCCATCGATGGCTGGCGGCTGGATTCGGCGCAGATGCTGGATGCCGGCGGCAACGGCGGCAGCGATGCCGTCAATCACCAAATCATGCGCGAGCTGCGCGCGGCGGTGAAGTCGGTCAATCCCGATGCGGAGATCCTCGGCGAGTACTGGGGCGACCCCTCGCCCTGGCTGGATGACGGCGCGGAGTGGGACAGCGCCATGAACTACAACGGCTTCACCAGGCCGCTGTCGGAATGGCTCTGCGGCCAGGACCAGAGCGGCAACGCCGGCTCCCTGGACGAGACCCAGTTCGACGCCTGGCTGCACGGCACCCGCGCGGACCTGCCCGTGAACGTCCAGGAAGTCATGACCAATGAGCTGGGCACGCACGACACGATCCGCTTCGCGACCCGGTGCGGCGCCGATCTGTCGCTCACCGAGCTCGCGCTCATCTTCCAGTTCACGTATATCGGCACCCCCGGCATCTACTATGGCGATGAGTACGGCATGCAGGGCGGCAACGATCCCGACGACCGCCGCACGTTCGACTGGTCGCAGGCGAGCACCGCGAATCCGGCGGTGGCGCTCACCCGTAAGCTGATCGCCATCCGCAATCAATACGCGGCGCTGCGCACGGGCTCGTTCATGACGCTGCTCACGGACGATACCAACCATATCTACGCGTTCGGACGCTTCGATGCCGATCACCGGATCGCGGTCGTGCTCGACGACAGCGGCAATACCGAGACGGTGACCGTCCCCGCGTGGCAGCTGAGCATGACCAATGGATCGTGGGTGACGGACCTCCTGACGGGAAAGGCTTACCAGGTCGTCGATGGAAATCTCACCTTGAGCGTGAATGGATACTACGGCGTGATCCTCGAGCAGTAGCGGAGAGCAATTCACATGCATTGGGACGCCGGACGTATGCTATGGCGGTGAATAGAGTGAAAAGGGCCGGTGCCCGCCGGGGCTGCCGTCCCGGAGCGATGGTGGGGGCGCTCGCGATTTGCGCTCTGTCGGGCGCGGCGGCGCGCAGCGCGCGCGCGGCCGCCTGGCACGACCGCCTCTCGTGGCAGGGACGCGAGGCGCGGGTCACGGTGCGTCTCGACGGCAAATACGTGCTGCACTCGCCGGTTGGTAAGCGGGTCATTGCCGCGCAACGCTGGCGCGTGCGGACGGCGAGCCCGCTTTTCGACGCGCTCTTCGCGATGGCGCAGGAGGACCTGGACAAGGATTCCGTCGACTCGATCAGCGACGCGGCGTTCGATCACGGACGCCCCATTCCCTGCCGCTGCTTCATTGCGGGCAAGAAGTGGCCGTTCGTGTGGACGCGCGACGTCTCCTACTCCATCAATTTCGGCCTGTGGCGGCTTCATCCGGGGCGCGCGCGAACGACGCTTCTCTTCAAGATCTCGCCCCCGCGTGACGACGCAGCGCCGCGCGGCCTGTACGTGATGCAGGACACGGGCTCGGGCGGCAGTTGGCCCATCAGCACCGACCGGGTGGTCTGGTTCCTCGGTGCGCGCCACCTCCTCGATGACCGCGCCTTCGCGGATCGCGTCTATCGAACGCTGACCGACACCCTCGCCCAGGACCGGCGCTATGTCTTCGACCCGCGCATCGGACTGTATCGGGGGGAGACGTCCTTTCTGGACTGGCGCGAGCAGACTTACCCTTCCTGGACGGCGCACAACGTCGTGTTCATCGCGCAGTCGTTCGCGCTCTCGACCAACGTGCTGCACTACGACGCGCTGCGGCTCGCCGCGGCGATGGCGCGAAAGCGCGGACAGCAGGTTGCGGCGGCGCGCTACTCGCGCCAGGCGCAGGCGTTGAAGCGGGCGATCAACACCCGCTTCTGGAGGCCGGACCGCGGCCTCTACATGAGCTACATCGGCGGGCCCGTCGAGCCGAAGCCCTTCGATGCGTACGACCTCCTCGGGCTCGATCTGGCGATCACGAGCGGCGTCGCCGATGAGCGGCGCGCGGCCGAGACGCTGGAGCACTATCCCGCCTGGCCCGCGGGCAGTCCCGTCATCTGGCCGGAGCGGCGCGGCGAGCCGATCTACCACAACCGGGCCATCTGGCCGTTCGTGAGCGAGTACACCCTGCGCGCCGCGCGGCGGGTCGACGACCCGCGGCTCATCGCGCTCGAGGTGCGCTCGCTCATGCGCGGGGCGGCGCTCTACGCCTCCAACATGGAGAACTTCTCCCTGCTCACGCAATCGACCCGCGTCGCCGGCAAGCTCGGCGGCCCGGTGGTCGATTCGCCGCGGCAGCTCTGGTCCGTCGCCGGCTACCTCGACATGGTGCTGCGCGGGATCTTCGGGGTCGAGAGCGATGGCCGCATCGCGCCGAAGCTTCCGGCCTCCCTGGTGCCGATGCTCTTCGGCGGCGCGCGCCGGATCAGCCTGTATCTGGACGGGCGGAAGATCATCCTCGATCGCCCGGTCGGCGCCGGCGGACCGCTCTGGGTCGCGGGACGCATCCGGCAGCGAAGCGATGAGACCGAAGTGCAGCTGGTGCCCGCCGCGGCCGGGGCGAGGCCGCCGCCGATGAGCGCGCCGCTGTATCTGGGCCCGCTCCCGCCGGCACCGCGGCTGCGCGGCGCACGCGGCCTCGGACCCGCGGCCCGCGTCGCGGGGCCGTGGCCGAGACACTGGACTGCGCCGCACGGCGGCGAGTACCTGGCGTGGCTTCGCTACTCCAACTCCCACGGACCGATCAACACCGGCATCACCGCGGCGGTCAAGCGGCTCGAGATTCGCTGCGCGGGCAGCCCCCGGCGGATCGTGCCCGTCGTCATGCCGCAGAGCGAGGGCTGGCAGGCGTCCACGACGATTCGCTTCCAGGCGCGCGCGGGCGCATCCTGTGCCTTCTCGCTGCTGCAGGGCTTCAACATGAGCGATCTGGCGCGATTCGCGCTCTACACCGGCTCGCCGCCCGGGCCGGCGGTGAATGGCGGCGCCAGCGGCCCGCTCGACAGCGCCCGCGTGGGGGCGCTGGCGATCGCACGGCTCGCCGCGAAGAGGCCGGCCCCGTGAGCCCGAAGCCCGCGCTGTCGTTCCGGCAGATCTGGAACATGTGCGTCGGGTTCCTCGGCATTCAGTTCGCGTTCGCGCTGCAGAACGCCGATGTCAGCCGGATCTTCCAGACCCTCGGCGCGAACCTGCGGGAGATCCCCATCCTCTGGGTGGCGGCGCCGCTCTCCGGCCTCATCGTCCAGCCGATCATCGGCTACGCGTCCGACCACACCTGGACGCGGCTCGGAAGGCGGCGGCCGTACTTTCTCGGCGGTGCGCTGCTCACGACCTTCGCCCTGCTGTGGATGCCGGATTCAGCGATGCTCTGGGTGGCGGCCGTGATGCTGTGGCTCATGGATGCCTCGATCAACGTGACCATGGAGCCCTTTCGGGCCTTCGTGGGAGATCAGCTGCCGGAGGGACAGCGGCCGCTCGGCTTCGCGCTGCAGAGCTTCTTCATCGGCGTCGGCGCCGTGCTCGCGTCCCTGCTGCCCTGGGTGCTGGCCAAGCTGGGAGTTGCGAACATTGCGCCCGCCGGCCGGATCCCGGCCACGGTGCGCATCGCCTTTTACGTGGGTGCCGCGGTGCTCTTCTGCTCGGTGCTGTGGACGGTGGCGACCACTCGCGAGTATGCGCCGGAGCGCCTGCTGGGCTTCGCCCGCAAGACCGCGGATCTCCCGTTCACCGAGGTTGCCAGAGCGTGGCGGCTGGGCCTCGTCATGTTGGTCGCCGGAGGCCTCGGGATCGCGGCAATCCACCGGTTCTCGCTCGAGCCGGAGCTCTATCTGCTGACCGGCGGCCTGATCGTCTTCGGGGCGCTCTTCGCGTGGCTCACCTTGACGCGGAGCCGCGGGATGGTGCGCCAGGTGATGGGCGACCTTTACGGCATGCCGGGCCCGATGCGCCGGCTCGCCTGGGTGCAGTTCTTCTCCTGGTTCGCGCTCTTCGCCATGTGGATCTACACCACGCCGACGGTGACCGCGGTGCAGTTCGGCAGCAGCGATCCGAGCTCGCTCGCCTACAACACGGGCGCCAACTGGGTGGGCGTGCTGTTCGCCGCCAGCAACGGCTTCCTCATCCTGGGAGCGGTGGTCATTCCGCTCATGGTGCGGCTGCTCGGGCTGCGCTGGAGCCACCTCGTCAACCTGGCCATCGGGGGGCTGGGCCTCGCATCGTTCGCCTGGGTCCGCAGTCCCGACTGGCTGCTGCTCTCCATGGCCGGGATCGGCTTCGCCTCCGCCTCGATCCAGTCGCTGCCCTACACCCTCCTCTCGGACAACCTGCCGCCGCAGAAGATGGGCGTCTACATGGGGATCTTCAACTTCTTCATCGTCATTCCGCAGATGCTGGCGGCCAGCGTCCTCGGCGGCCTGGTGCACGCCTTCTTCGGCGACCGGCCGGCCTTCGGCCTGGTGCTGGGCGGCGCCAGCATGGCTGTAGGCGGGCTGTGCACGCTGCGGCTGCCGGAGCCGCAGCCGGTGGGCGCGCCGCTACCTGAGACGGTCTAGGCCCTGCCCCTGGCCATCCTCGGCGGCGGGGCCCCTGAGACCCGATTACGCAGGACGGCAGGGCACCGGCTCGCCCGCTTCCGGTATGCTCGCGGCATGCTCATCGAGCGCGTCTGGTCCGCGAACCCCTACCGCAACTTCCACTATCTCGTTGCCTGCCCCGAGACCGGCGAGGCGCTCGCGATCGATCCGCTGGAGTGGCGGCTGTGCCTGGATGCGGCCCGGGCCAAAGGCTGGCGGATCACCCAGATCCTGAACACCCACGAGCATCGGGACCATACCGGGGGCAACGCGGGACTCGTCGCCGCCACGGGCGCCAAGGTCCTGGCCCACGCCGCAGCCGCGAGCCGCATCGGCGGCGTCGACCGCGGGCTCGGCACGGGCGACATCGTGCGGGTCGGCCGCAGCGTGGAGCTCGAGTGCCTCGACACCCCCGGCCATACGATGGCGCACATCTGCCTGCTCGCGCGAGGCGGCGGATCGGCGCTCTTCTGCGGCGATACGCTCTTCAACGCCGGGGCGGGCAATTGCCACAACGGCGGTGACCCGCAGCGGCTCTACGACACCTTCGTCACCCAGCTCGCGCGCCTGCCGGATGAGACGCGCGTCTTCCCGGGACACGAGTACCTGGCGCGCAACCTGGAGTTCACGCTCGACCGGGAGCCCGACAACGCGGCGGCGCGCGAGCTGCTGCAGACGGCGGGCCGGCGGACGCCGGCCGACATGACGATCACCACGCTCGGCGAGGAGAAGCGCATCAACACCTTCTTCCGCCTGCAGAATCCGACCGTGATCGCGCGGCTGCGGGAGGCGTTCCCCGGGATCGGCGAGCAGCCCGACGCGCGCACGGTATTCCTGAAGCTGCGGGAGCTGAGGAACGAGTGGTGAGCGGGTCGCCCGCGCGCGTCCTCTGCCTCGATGACGAGCCGACACGGGTCTTTCTGATCACGCGCGCGCTCGAGAAGCCCGGCATCGAGGCACGGC
This sequence comes from Gammaproteobacteria bacterium, assembly GCA_027306985.1. Lineage (GTDB taxonomy): Bacteria > Pseudomonadota > Gammaproteobacteria > Steroidobacterales > Steroidobacteraceae > 13-2-20CM-66-19. The sequence continues at coordinate 14,967 of DAHUXV010000163.1, forward strand.
GGTTCGCGAGCGCGCAGGCGGGGCTCGCCGCGTGGTGCGCCAGCCGGGCAAGGTGGCGCAGATGGCGCGGCTCGTGAGCGGGCTGCCGCGGAATCGCGCACAAAGAGGCTCGCAACGAAGGCTCTGACGATACCCATGGCCTACTCCGGCTTCTACCGGCGCACCTTCTTCATCGTCACCGCGGTGATCCTGGCCTATCTGTTGCTCGCGGTGCTGGCGCCGCTCAGGGGCGCGCTCGGCTGGGCGATGGTGCTGGCCTTCCTCCTGCATCCGCTGCACGAGCGGCTCTCGCGGCGCCTCAAGGGCCGCGGCATGCTCTCCGCGGGCATCATCACGGGCCTCACGCCCTTCCTCGTGCTCGCGCCGCTCTCGGTTCTCGGGGTGGTGTTTGCCGGCCAGGTCGCCAACCTGATCGGTTACTTTCGCGGACAGGCCTTTCTCGCCCGCCCGCAGCTGCTCGGGCGCCTCGAGGGCTACCCGCTGATCGGCGAGGCGCTGCGCTGGTCGAGCGCCAACTTCCCGGTGAGCGCGCCCCAGATACAGGAGTGGGTCACCGGGGAGATGCAGTCGGTGTTGAAGACGGCCGCGTCGGCGGGCGGCAGCCTCGCGCTCGGCCTCTTCGGCACCGTGGTCGGCTTCTTCATGATGCTCTTTCTGCTGTTCTTCCTGCTGCGGGACGGGCGCGCGATCCTCGATCACCTGACGCGCCTCATTCCGCTCGAGCCGGGCCGCCGCGAGCGCCTGCTCGACTACCTGGCCCGGGTGACGCGCGCGGTGGTGTTCGGGTCGACCGCGACCGCGCTCATTCAGGGCATCTTCGTCGGGGCGGGATTCGCGCTGGCGGGGCTGCCGTCGCCGGTCGTCTTCGGCGTCGTGGCGACCATCGCGGCCCTGCTGCCGGCCGGCGCCGTCGTCGTGCTGGTGCCGGCGGTGATCTACCTGGCGGTGAGCGGCCACTGGCTCGCGGCGGGATTCCTCGCCTTCTGGAGCGGCTTGCTCGCCGT
>DAHUXV010000187.1 GCA_027306985.1 Gammaproteobacteria bacterium
ATCTCTTCCAGACCGGTCACGGTCGATTCCAACAGAAAGCGGGCGGCCTCCAGGCGCGCGGCGATCACCCACTCCCCGGGGCCCATCCCCGTGGCCGCCTGAAAGCGCCGGATGAGGCTGCGCTGACTCATCGCGACGGTCCGCGCCATGCGCGCGATCGTCCAGCGCTCGGCCGGGCGCCGCCGGATGGCCTCCAGCAGCGGCCCGAGCCCATCGCTCGCGCGCTCGGGCACCGGGCGATCGATGAACTGGGCCTGACCTCCCTCACGGTGCGGCGCCATCACCATCCGGCGTGCGATCTCGTTGGCCGCGCGGGCGCCGAAGTCCTTGCGCACGATGTGCAGCATCAGGTCCACCCCGGCCGCCGAGCCTGCCGAGGTCAGGATCTGCTCCTCGTCGACGTAGAGGACATCCGGGTCGACCTCGACGTCGGGGTGGAGCGCCTGCAGCCGGTCCGCGTACAGCCAGTGCGTGGTGGCCCGGCGGCCGGTGAGCAGCCCGCAGGCCGCCAGGAGGAATGCGCCCGAGCAGATGGAGACGAGCCGGGCGCCGCGGTCACGAGCCGCGAGCAGCGACTCCTTGACCGCGGGAGCAGGCGAGGCGCCGTCGGTGCGCCACCCGGGGACGACGATCGTCCCGGCCCGGGCGAGGGCTTCGAGCCCCGCCTCGGGAAAGACCTGCAGACCGCCGGTGGCGCGCAGCGGCCGGCGCTCCTCGGCGACCGTAACCAGGCGATACCAGTCCGGTCCCATCTCCGGTCTCGGCAAGCCGAAGATCTCGCTGACGATGCCGAGCTCGAAGGTCGCGACCGTCTCGTGCAGCAGGGCGGCCACCAGCCGGTTGGGAGCTCGGTGAGCGCTTGGCATGATTTCGATGATATGTGGCGTTCTTGCCGATTGCCACCCGCCCTCCTGCGCGAGAAGCTGCACCGCAGGCTGACTGAGGAGGTCCCATGCCGAACAACGTCACTTCGATCGCGGCGGCGCCGAGCCGTGAAGCGCTGGCGCATTTCGAGCGGCTGTTCGGATTCGAGACCGACTGCTGGGACGTGCACGAGGCGCTGGCCTCAGGTCGGCCGGGGTTCGTGCTGCTCGACGCGCGCAGCGCGGAGCACTTCAGGAAGGGTCACCTCGCCGGTGCGGTCAGTCTGCCGCACGGCAAAATCACCACTGCGAGGCTGGCGGCCTGGCCCGCCGAGACCCTGTTCGTCGTCTACTGCGCCGGGCCGCACTGCAACGGCGCCGCGCGGGCGGCCGTTCGGCTGAGCGCGGCGGGGCGGCCGGTCAAGATCATGATCGGCGGTATCACGGGCTGGCTGGACGAAGGCTTCCCCCTCGTTGCGGGCGCGGACGGCGCCTGATGAAATCGCGGCGCCATCCCGACTGAGCCAGCCTGCGAGATCCGTCATGCCCCTGGAAACCGATCCGGTCGACACCGCGGGCGGGCTCGCCGCCGCCGCCGGGGGCGGGCGCTCCGGCGCATCGGGCCTCACCTGGATACAGGGAACGGCTCTCTACATCGGCGCGGTCCTGGGCACCGGCGTGATCGCTCTGCCCGCGATCGCGGCACGGACCGCGGGTCCGGCTTCGCTGTTGGCCTGGCTCGCCCTCATCGCGCTCTCGATACCCCTGGCGGCCACGTTCTCGGCACTCGCCGCCCGATATCCCGATGCGGGCGGCATCTCGACCTGCGTCAAGCTCGCCTTCGGACCGTATCCCGCCGCGGTCGTCGGCTGGTGTTTTCTCTTCGCCGTCCCCGTGGGCGCGCCGGCGGCCGCGATGTTCGCGGGATCCTACGTGCAGGCCGCGATCGGAGGCGGCGCATCGACGCTCACACTCACCGCCTTCGCGCTCGTGTTGGGAATCACCCTGATCAATGCTTTCGGAGTGACCCTCTCGGGGAAGATCCAGGTGCTGCTCGCGGCCCTGCTGATCACCTTTCTGGTCACCGCCGTCTGCGCGTCGCTGCCGCACTCGCGGTTGCAGAACCTGCATCCCTTCGCGCCACACGGATGGCTCGCCATCGCCCCCGCGGCGGGCCTGCTCGTGTGGAGCTTCGCCGGGTGGGAGGCGATCACCTATCTGGCGGCGGAGTTTCGCCACCCCGCGCGCGACATTCCCAAGGCGGCCGCCGTGGCCGTCTTCATCATCGGGATGATCTATTTCGCCGTTGCGGCCGCCACCGTTCTCGTCCTGGGGCCCGGCGCCGCGAAGACGCAAGCGCCCCTGGCTCTCCTGCTGGCATTCGGCTTCGGCGGCCGCATCAAGATCCTGGCCGCCGTGGCGGCGCTGCTCCTGACCGCCGGGACGATGAACGCGTACTTCGCGGGAGCGGCCAAACTCGGGGCGGCCCTCGGCAGGGACGGGGCGCTGCCCGCGTGGCTCGCCCACGGGAGCGAGGCCGGCGGCGTTCCCCGCAGGAGCCTCCTGTCGCTCGCCGGCCTGACGCTCATCGTGCTCAGCGCGACGATGCTCGCTCATGTGCGGGTCGACGCGCTGGTGCTCATGACCACCGGGGCGTTCGTGGTCGTCTACATTCTGGGGGCGGCCGCCGCTCTTCGCCTGCTTAAGCCCGGCAGCTGGGGTAGGCGCGCGGCGCTGCCCGCCTTGATTTTCGACATCCTCCTCCTCGGCACGACGCGCCTCTACCTGCTCTGGTCGCTCGGCATCGCCGCCTGCGCCGTGATGTATCTGTATCTAACGCGCAAGCAGGCCGCGCGCGGCTCGGCGAACGGTCCGCTGACATAGACGTCTCCCGGCGGCGGGAGACAATATGTCTCGTGCCCGCGGCATGCGTCTGCGAACGGCTCGGGAGGCGAGCGCTCCCTGGCCGCAAATACGATGCGCGATTAGGTAGGATTGCCCAAAAGGCCGGACAGCCGAGCGCCGCGCCTCGGACGGGAGTCCCCATGAGCCGTGCGTTCGCCATCCGGATGTCGCTGAGTATCGTCGCGGTCGCGAGCATCGCGGTCGTACTGCTGAATTCGCTCGGTTTGTGGTCGGCGGCGACACTGCCGCTGATCGCGCAACAGCAGGGGAACGGCCAGTATGTCGTGCATCGAACGGGCGATGCTCCGATCCCCGCGCCCCTCGCCGACGGCGATGTTCTGGCGCCCGAGGCGATGACGCCTGCCGCGCGTGCGGTCGTCATCTTCGGTGCGGGAGTCCCCGCCGGCTCCTCGGTCGGCGTTGCGGTCCTTCGTGACGGCCGCATTCTGCGCGCCACGGTTCACGCGCCGCCTGCTCCGCCCCCGAGGCGCGATTGGCTGCATCGCGTGCTGAGCGCCTTCCTGATCGTGCCGTTCCTGGCTGCACTCGCCCTGCTGACGCTATGGCGTGGGCGCGACCGGGTGGCGGCGGGCCTTTGCGGCATTGCGCTCTATTCGCTGACCGCGAGCGCGATGCTCAGTCTCGTGAGCACTCTGACCGCGCCGCTCGCGGCCTCCTGGCTCGTCCTGCTCGCGGTCGAAGGGCAGTACCTGGTGGCCGTTCCGGCGCTGTATGTCATGGCTGAAGCCCTTGCCGGCGCCGGGCTGTCGCCCCGCACGCGCCGACTCGCTCGCGCCCTGGTGGCATGCCTCGCCCTGCTGGCGTTCACTCTGTCGCTGAGCCGGCATATCGCCATCACCTGCTTCGGGCTCGTCCTCGCCCCGGCGGTGACCGCGGCCAGCCACGCCTCGATCCTGACGGCCATGGCCATCACAGTTCTGATGCTCGTGGCAGGTTACCGCCGAGCGCCGCACGAGAACCGCCTCAGAATCCGCTGGGTGCTCCTGAGCACGGCTTACCTGCTGGTCTGCGCCGCGGCCATTCTCGCGCTGGCGCCGCTCCAGCGCCGACATCCGTATCTGTTCCAGTTCGTCTACACCGCGCGATCGCTCGCGCTCGCGGGGTACCTCTATGCCGCCGTTCGCACCCGCCTCGTCGACATCTCCTTCGTCATCAACCGCGCCCTCGCGTACGCGGGGATCACCGCGCTCCTCTTCGGCATCTTCTCGGTCTTCGAGCTCGGACTGCATCAGCTCGCGGTGAGCGACAAGCTGAGCTGGGCGCTGCAGGCGATCGCGGCGCTGCTGCTGGCCATGGCCCTCAGCCCGCTGCACCGCCGGCTCGAGCACTGGGTCGAGCGCATCTTCTTCCGCAAGCAGCGCCTCGCCATCGCGAGCGTCAGGAGCTTCGCGGCCGAGTGCGCTTTCATCGAGCAACAGAGCCGCCTTCTCGAGACCGCCGTCGCCCGTCTGCATCCTCATTGCGATGCGGTGGCCATCTACGAGCGCGCACTCTCCGGCTATCAACTGCGGGCCTCGCGCGGACGCGCCTGGCCGGAAACCGTCGATGTCGACGATCCGGCCTTCGTCTCCCTGCGCGCGCGGAGGCAGGAGGTCGATCTGCACGGTCTCGAGAGCGTCATGGGGTCGGAGAGCCTCGCGTTTCCGATGGTCGTCGGCGAGACGCTGAGCGGGGCGGTCGTCTGCCATCCGCGCACCGGGGAGCAGCTGGCTCCGGACGTACGCGCCGCGCTTGCCGAGGCATCGCACAATCTCGGGGCCTCTCTCTACATCCTCCGCTACCGCGAGCAGGCGCGCCTGGTCGCCGACATCGCGGCCGGACGCGTCGACGAGAGCGGCGCGCGCCGGCGGGCCATCGCGATGCTCGAGGGAGCGGTCTGACTCGCCTCCGGGACCTGCTGACCGGATCCGCCGAATTCAGACCCGCCGCCACCGGCCGGGCGCTCCGCCGCCGCCGCCGCGAGGGATCCTGGCGAACGGTGACCCCGGGCCGCCGAAGCCCTCCAATGATGGCCACTCCATCGTGACTGCGGTTACCATTCCCGGTGCGCGACGGTCCGGCGCGAGCGCTGCGTACATGACCACTTTCTGACGATGCCTATGGCCACTTCAGCGGAATCGGCAGTCAATCGGCACCGCGGCAGTTTCATCCCCCCGATGGCGCTCGATTTCGGCGGCGAGGTGCCGCTCTATCGGCAGATATCTCTCTGGTTTCAACGCGCGATCCGCACCGGCCAGTTGCTGCCCGGCCAGCGGGTGCCGTCCACCCGGGCGCTCGCCAAGGAGCTGCGGGTCTCGCGCATCCCGGTGCTGAGCGCCTACGAGCTGTTGATAGCGGAGGGTTACCTGGAGCCTTTCGCGGGGGCCGGCACCTGCGTGTCCCGATCGATTCCGGATGCGTTCTCTCCCCCGGAAAAAGTGGGCCTGGCCGCTCCGGAGGCGTCCGCGCCGCAGCCGAAGGGCAAGCGCGCGGTGTCCCGCCGCGCCTTGGCCATGCGCGGACCCGCACAGGCGTGGTTGAGGGGCTGTCACGGCTGCACCGACCTGCAACACTTTCCGATCGGAATATGGTCGAAGCTGGTGAGGCGGCACTCGCGCAGGATATCCCGCGAGATCATGGGCTACGGCGATACGATGGGATACCGGCCGTTCCGCGAGGCGCTCGCCGAGTATCTCGGCGCCTTTCGCGCCGTGCATTGCGACCCGTCCCAGATCCTGGTGACCACGGGCTCGCAACAGGCGCTGCAGATCTCCGCGCTGGCATTGCTGGACTGCGATGACGAGGCCTGGCTCGAAGAGCCCGCCTATCCCGGCACGCTGCAAGCGCTGAAGGCCGCGGGCGCCCGCCCCGTGCCGGTGCCGGTCGATCGGCACGGGCTCGATGTCGAATACGGCATTCGCACCGCAAATGACGCTCGCGTCGCATACGTGACGCCGGCGCACCAGTTTCCGCTGAGCGTCACGATGAGCGCCGCGAGGCGGATCGACCTGTTGAGCTGGGCCGCGCGCAACGGCGCATGGATCGTGGAGGACGACTACGACAGCGAGTTCAGGTTCGGCGGCAATCCGCTCGCCTCATTGCAGGGGCTCGACACCGAAGGACGCGTGATTTACGTCGGAACGCTCACCAAGGTGATGTTCCCGGCGCTGAGGCTCGGCTTTGCCGTCGTTCCGCCGGATCTCGTGGAAAGCTTCCTCGACCTGAGGAACGCCACCGATACCGTCTCTACGCCCACGCTCCATCAGATGGTCATGACCGATTTCATTCGGGAAGGCCACTTCTCACGGCATATCAAGAAAATGCGCGCCGTCTACATGGAGCGGCGCAAGGCGATGATCCAGGCGATCCGCGATGAGGCGGACGGGCTGCTCGAGGTCGCGGGTGACGACGCCGGCCTTTACGTCCTTGCGCTCCTGCCATCCGGCGTCGATGACCTGCAAATCGCCACACGGGCTCATCGGATGAATCTCCTGGTGGGCACTCTGTCCAGATGCTATGCGGGCGTCCCGGCGCGGGGCGGCCTCACGCTGGACTACGCGAACATCGAGATGCGCAACATCCCTCTGATGGTCAGAGCCCTGAGATCCATCATCAGTGCCGGCGTGCGGTAGCACGGCGTCGCCGTGACGGTGGCGGAGCGACCGGTCCGTAAGAGCCGCTGAAGGACCCGCGCCGGCCTTTCGGCACCCAACCCGGCGCGCCCGCGGAAACGGCCACCTCCGGCCGCCGAGCATGGCCAGCGGCCCCCGCTCCGGTGCCGGTGGTCATGTTGCCCGTCCTAAAGCGGTAATTGCGCCCGCCGACCTGCGCACTACACTCCCCCGCCTTGTGGCTTCGCAGCTAAACATCGACGGGCGGCGCAGGTTGGGAAGGGGTGGGCGCCGCGATTTTTCCAAACGATCGTGGGGCCTGCGGCAATTCCCATACCCGCGCTCCGGCTGTTGCTATTCCGCATCATTCGCGCATCCCGAAATCGGCGGATGCCGCGCCGGCGCGAGCCGCAGCCGCGCGCGCCGTGCCCAACGCGCGCGGCTCAAGCCGCGGCGTGATCACACCAGACCAATCCGGACAATCAAGTAGAGCTCGGGGGATCTCAGATGTCAGAAAACACACGTCTCCGCACGGCGATACGCTTCGCCCTGGCCAACGCAGCAGCGGCCTCCGTGGCGCTGCCCGTGGCGGCAATGGCTGCCGGTTCCGTCGTGCCGCCCGGCCCTCCGTCCGATGCGCCGCAGGCCGCGGCATCGGCCACCGATGATCCGCAGACGGCGCCGGCGCCCATGATGCCCGCGCTGCAGGAAGTCGTGGTCACGGGCAGCCGCATTTACATCCCCGGCCTGAAGTCGACCAGCCCGGTCACCTCGATCAGCGCCAAGCAGATCGCCAGCACCGGCGCCACCACGATCGAGGATGTGCTCAACCAGCTGCCGCAGGTGACTGCCGACATGGGCGCGATGGCGTCCAACGGCGCCACCGGCACCGCCTCGGTCAACCTGCGCGACCTCGGCCCGCAGCGCACACTGGTGCTGGTCAACGGCAAGCGCCTGATGCCGGGCGATGTGGGCACCAACGTGGCCGACATCAACAACATTCCCACGGCGCTGGTCCAGCGCGTGGACGTCCTGACGGGCGGCGCCTCCTCGGTGTACGGCGCGGACGCAGTGGCGGGCGTGGTCAACTTCGTCATGAACGACCACTTCCAGGGATTCGAGATCGACGCCAACGCCTCGGCGTACCAGCATAGTCAGCACCAAGGGTTCTACGGGCAATTCTCCCCGAAGGCCGGCTTCGGGTCGGCGCCGAGCTCGACGGTGGACGGCGCGGAGAAGGACATCACGTTCATCATCGGCAGCGATTTCGCCGGCGGCAAGGGCAACGCCACCGCGTATCTC
>DAHUXV010000205.1 GCA_027306985.1 Gammaproteobacteria bacterium
GCCCCCGCCTCGCGCGCCGCCTGGGCGACGGCGAAGCCCATCTTGCCGGAGGAGCGGTTGCTGATGAAGCGGACCGGATCGATGCGCTCGCGCGTCGGGCCCGCCGTGATCAACACCCGCCGGCCCTGAAGCGGCCCGCTGCGCGGCAGCAGCATGTCGATGCGGTCGGCAATCTCCAGCGGCTCCAGCATCCGGCCCTCGCCGACTTCGCCGCAGGCCTGCCCGCCCTCGGCCGGGCCCAGGACCTGAACGCCGCGCTGGCGCAGTGTCGTCACGTTCGCGGCCGTGGCGGCGTTGGCCCACATGATGCGATTCATGGCGGGAGCGACCGCGATCGGCGCCTGCGTCGCCAGGCAGAGCGTGGCGAGCAGATCGTTCGCGTGGCCACCGGCCAGGCGAGCCAGGAAATCGGCGCTCGCCGGCGCGACCAGCACCAGCTCCGCCCAGCGGGCGAGCTCGATGTGCCCCATCGCCGCCTCGGCCGCCGCGTCCCACAGCTCCGCGCGCACGGGACGGCCGGAGAGAGCCTGGAAGGTGAGGGGGCCGACGAACTCCCGGGCCGCGGCCGTCATGACGACCTGCACCTCGGCGCCGCGCTCGCGCAGCCGCCGGACCAGGTCCGCGCTCTTGTAGGCGGCGATGCCCCCGGTCACGCCGAGCAGGATGCGTTTGCCTTGCATGGGCGGATTATCGGATGCCATTCCATGCGGGCGCAAACGAAGGCGCACCACAAAATCACCGCCACAGGTCTTGGACGGCGCAGTGTCCTTCCCCGGGCAGACCGCCTGGAGCGGTCTGCGGCCTCGAGCGCGCCAGCGCGGCACGGCCCCGAAGGGGGCGAGAGCCGGGACGGGTCGTGCAAATGAGGCCTTTCTCGACGGAAACGGGCCATTGACCCCCTCGCCCCGACCGGCTCCCCGCAACCATCATGGCGGCCGGGTCACCGATTGCGCCGGAGCCACGATGGAACGCACAGAAGCGAGCACGACGAATGAGCCGTGCACCCTGAACGGGAATCAGGCCCTCACCATCCGGGAGTGGCCGGAGTCGGAGCGCCCCCGCGAGAAGCTCCTCGAGCGCGGCCCGCAGGCCCTGTCCGACGCGGAGCTGCTCGCGCTGCTTCTCGGCTCCGGGATACCCGGCTGCTCGGCCGTCGCGATGGCCCGCGCTCTCCTGAAGGACTTCGGCTGCCTGCGGCATCTGCTGAGCGCGCAACTTCCCCGCTGGCGCCGCAAAGGCATAGGCGAGGCCCGGTACGCGGCCGTTCAGGCGGCCATGGAGCTCGCCAAGCGGCACCTGCACGAGGAGCTGCGGGCGGGATCGCCGCTCACGACCCCGCAGGCGACCCACCGCTTTCTGCGGGCGCAGCTGCGGGACCGTCCGTACGAGGTCTTCTGCTGCCTCTACCTCGACAACCGCCACCGGCTGATCGCCTTCGAGGAGCTCTTCCGCGGCACGGTCGATTGCGCGCAGGTCCATCCCCGCGAAGTGCTGCGTCAGGCGCTGCTGCACAACGCCACCTCCGTGATCCTCGCGCATAACCACCCCTCCGGCGCCCTGGATCCGAGCCCGGCCGACGACTTCATCACGCGCCGCCTCAAGGACCTGCTGGCGTTGATGGACGTGCGCATCGTCGACCACGTCATCGTCGGGGAAGCGGGGTGCTACTCGTTCGCCGAGCACGGACTCTTATAGCGCGGCAGGCGCCGACTGCGGCAAAGTAGAGGCCGCATGAACGCAGCCGCCACCCTCGATTACGCCTTCGTCCGCGCGCAGTTTCCCGCCTTCGCCGAGCCCTCGCTCGCCGGCCAGGCGTTCTTCGAGAACGCCGGCGGCTCGTATGCCTGCGGGCGGGTCATCGAGCGGCTGGGGGAGTACTACCGCCGCCTGAAAGTGCAGCCGTACTACGATTTCGAGGCCTCGCGCGAGGCGGGCGAGTGGATGGACCTCGCGCGCTCGCGCCTCGCCGGATACCTGGCAGTCACGAGCGAGGAGGTGCACTTCGGGCCTTCGACTTCCCAGAACACCTACGTGCTCGCGCAGGCCGTGCGCGCGCTGCTCTCCCCCGGCGATGAGATCATCGTCACCAACCAGGACCACGAGGCCAACAGCGGCGCCTGGCGCCGGCTCGCCGCGGCCGGCATGACGATCAGGGAATGGCGGGTGCACCCGCAGTCCGGCGTCCTCGATCCCAACGACCTCGAGCCGCTCCTCGGCCCCCGCACCCGGCTGCTCGCCTTTCCGCACGCATCCAACATCGTCGCGCACGAGAATCCGGTCGCCGCCATCTGCGGGCGGGCGCGCGCGGCCGGCGTCATCACGGTGGTCGACGGGGTGTCCTGGGCGCCTCACGGACTGCCGGATGTGCCCGCGCTCGAGGCGGACGTATACCTCTTCTCCCTCTACAAGACCTACGGCCCGCACCAGGGACTCATGGTCGTGCGCCGCGGGCTCATCGAGCGCCTCGCCAACGAGGGCCATTACTTCAACGCGCACGCGGTGCCGAAGCGCCTCGTTCCCGCGGGCCCTGACCACGCGCAGATCGCCGCCGCCCGCGGCATCGCCGAGTACTTCGACGCGCTCGACGCGCACCACCATCCGGGCGCGCCGGCCGCCGGCCGGCCCGATCGGGTGCGGGCGCTTCTGCGCGCGTCGGAGAAGCCGCTGCTCGCGCCCTTGCTCGAGTTCCTGCGGAGCCGTCCGGACGTGCGCCTGCTCGGGCCGGCCGATCCCGAGGTCCGCGCGCCGACCGTGGCCTTCGTGCCGCACAGGGTGGCTCCGGGCGAGGTCGGGCGCCGGCTCGCGCAGCGCGGCTTCATGGCGGGGTCGGGCAATTTCTACGCGGTGCGGCTCCTCGAGGCGCTCGGCGTCGATCCGCAGCGGGGCGCCGTGCGCGCCTCCTTCGTGCACTACACGACCGCGGGCGAGGTGAGCGGCCTCATCGAGGCGCTGGCAGCGGCGCTCGCGCCCTGAGCGGCACGCCGCGACTTGTCCGAATCGCGCCGGGCTGGTATAAAGCTCGGCTCCCGCGAGGTGGGCGAAGCCCGCCCGCGCCCAAGTAGCTGAATTTCAAGGTCGATTCATATGTCGCGCGTCTGCGAGATTACCGGGAAGGGCCCGGCCGTCGGAAACCGCGTCTCTCACGCGAACAACAAGAAGCGCCGCCGCTTCCTGCCGAACCTGCACACCCAGCGGTTCTGGCTGGAGACCGAGAAGCGCTGGGTCTCGCTGCGCGTGTCCACCCATGGCCTGCGCACCATCGAGAAGAAGGGCATCGACAAGGTCGTTGCCGAGCTGCGCGCCCAGGGAAGGAAGATCTGAAGGAGCCCCCATGCGCGAGAAGATCAAGCTGCTCTCCTCGGCCGGCACCGGCCACTTCTACGTGACCACGAAGAACAAGCGCCTGCACCCCGACAAGCTCGAGGTCCGCAAGTTCGACCCCGTGGTGCGCAAGCACGTCTCCTACAAAGAGACCAAGATCAAGTAATCACCTCGGCGGTGGGTCCGGGCGAAAGCGAGCCAATGAGCGGCCGCTTCCTCGGGCGCGTCTTCTCGCGCCGGCGGGTCACAGAGGGGCCGCTCCCTGGGCCGCGCAAATCGCCGGGGCGATTTGCGCCAATGAACTAATCAGGCTCTATGCTGCGCAGGTGGCGGTGGGCGGAGATCCACGCCCCGAGCCATCCCAGCACCATCCCGCCGCCGAAGAGCGCGGCGAGCACCTGACCCGGCGGCCCCTGCAGCGAGTACCGGCTGCCGTAGAGCCGCGCCAGCGTCGCCACCGAGGGATCCAGGATCAATACCGCCGCCTCGAGGATCGCCGCGGCGAGCACCGCCCCGCCCACGCCATAGAGCATCCCGGTGTAGAGAAACGGCCGCCGCACGAAGGCGTTGGTGCCGCCCACGAGCTTGGTCACCTCGATCTCGGCGCGCCGGTTGAGGATCTCCAGGCGTATGGTGTTGCCGACCACCGCCAGCACGCCGGTGCCCAGCAGCACGCCGGCGATGAGCACCACCCGCCGCAGCACGGCGAGAATGGCGTTGAAGCGCAGCACCCACTGCGTGTCGAGCTGCACCACGCCGACTTCCGGCCAGGCCGCGAAATAGCGGCGCAGCGTCTCGAGATCCGCCGCGCTGCTCGCGCCGGCGCGCGGCACCACGTGCAGCACGTTCGGCAGCGGGTTGGATGTGAGCGCATCGAGCGCGGCCCCGAATCCCGAGTACTTGCGGAACTCCTGCAGCCCCTGCGTCGCCGGGATCACGGTCACCCGCGCGATGCCCGGCCGCTCGCGCGCATCGGTCGCGAGCTGCCGCGCCTGGGCGACCGATACGCCGGATTTGAGATACACCGACATGTCGACGGCGTTGCCGAAGCCGCCGGTCGCCGCCTGGGCGTTGATCACGAAGAGGCCGAGCGCCGCCGGCAGCGCCAGCGCGAGGCCGATCACGAGCAGCGTCAGCGCGGTGGCGAGCGGGTTGCGCGCCAGGCGCCCGCAGGAGCCGAGCAGGGCCTGCGCGTGCCGCGTACCGTAGACGCCCAGGCTCATCGGGTGGCCACGACGTGCGGCAGCGGATCGGCGGCCTCGTCCTGGACCTCACCGCTGGCGAGCACGATCTCCCGCTTGGCGAGCTCACGGACGATGTGTTGGTCGTGAGTCGCGACGAGCACCGTCACGCCGACATCGCTGAAGCGGCGCAAGAGGCGCATCACCTCCAGCGCGAGATCGGGGTCGAGATTGCCCGTGGGCTCGTCGGCGATGATGAGCGGCGGCTTGCTGACCACGGCACGCGCGATGCCGACCCGCTGCTGCTCTCCCACGGAGAGCTCCACGGGGAGCATCCGTTCCTTGCCGAGGAGCCCCACCTGGTCGAGCGCGGCGCGTACGCGCTTGTCGATCTCCTTGAGCGCCGCGCCCGCGACCACCAGGGGCAAGGCGACGTTGTCGAACACCGGCCGGTCCGCGAGCAGCTTGTGGTCCTGGAAGACGACGCCGATCTGCCTGCGGAAAGCCGGGATGCGCCGCGCCTTCAGGCTGCCCGTGCTCTTGCCGTTCACCGTCACCGTGCCCCGCGTCGGACGCTCGAGAAGCGCGACGAGCTTCAGGACGGTGCTCTTGCCCGCGCCCGAGCGGCCGGTGAGGAACACCATCTCGCCGCTCTCGACGCCGAAGCTGACCTGCGTGAGCGCCTCCCGCCCGTTGGGGTAGCGCTTGCTGACGCGGTCGAAGAGGATCATCGTGTTGGCGGCCCGCGTATCGCTCTATGGCGCGGGCTCGGAGCCGCCCGCCGCTTCCCGCGGGCCCTCGACGAGCGCGGCGGCGAACGCGCGGGCGTCGAACTCCCCGAAGTCCTGCGGCTGCTCGCCGATGCCGATGAACCGGATCGGCAGACCCAGGCGGCGCGCGATGGCGAGGACGATGCCGCCCTTTGCGGTGCCGTCGAGCTTGGTGAGCGCAATGCCGGTCACGCCGATCGCCTCGTGGAACTGGATGGCCTGTGAGAGCGCATTCTGACCCTGGTTGGCGTCGAGAACCAGCAGCACTTCGTGCGGCGCGGACGGCTCGACACGCTGTACGACGCGCTTCACCTTCTTCAGTTCCTCCATCAGGTGCGACTGGCTGTGCAGCCGGCCGGCGGTGTCCGCCAACAGCACGTCCGCCCCCCGGGAGCGCGCCGACTGCAGCGCGTCGAAAACCACCGCGCCCGGATCGGCGCCCGCGCGCTGGGCGATGAAGCCCGCGCCGGAGCGCTCCGCCCAGACCTGCAGCTGCTCGATGGCGGCCGCCCGGAAGGTATCGCCCGCCGCGAGGACGACGCTGCGCCCGTCGTCCGCGAGCCGGCGGGCGAGCTTGCCGATGGTGGTCGTCTTGCCGGAGCCGTTGACGCCCACCACCAGGATGACGAAAGGCTTCCTGCTGCCGTCGATCTCGAGGGGCCTGGCGCAGGGCTCCAGGATCTCCACGATGGCATCGCGCAGCGCATTGATCAGGGCTTCGACGTCCGCGAGCTCCTTGCGCGCCACACGCTTGCGAAGGCCCGCGAGGATATCCTCGGTGGCTTCGACACCGACATCGGCGGTCAGCAATCGCGTCTCGAGCTCCTCCAGAATCTGCGCATCGATCTGCCGTCCTCTGAAGAGGCTCGCCAGATCGTAGGTGAGCCAGGAGTTGCCGCGGTTCAGCCGGCTGCGCAGCCGCTTGAAGAAGCCCTGGCGCTCCTCGGCCTCGGCGGCGCCGTCTTTGGGTTTGCGTCCGAACATGGTCTATATGCCCGTAGTGTATCGTAGCGACTTGGTCATCGATGCGAATCGACCCGAGTCATGAAGCGGCGCCATCGGCAGACCCGGCACAAGGGCGAGGCCGTGCGTTTCAGCGAAGCATCGCTTCGCTCCGCCGAGCGGGTGTCCATGGATGGACACCCCGGGCTTGCGCGAAGCAGGATTGCGCAGCGCAATGTGCCCGCCGCCGCAGGCGGCGGGCAGCGGGCAAAAAACCGCGCTCTTTGCCCGCTGCGCGCCGGGCCGGGCACGATGCCCGGATCCAGCGCTTCAAAAAGAGCAGTCCCTTGAGCCAGCGCCACTCTTCCCAAGGCCGCCGCGGCGCCTCCGCGCGGACGCTGCGCATCATCGGCGGCGTCTGGCGCGGGCGGCGGCTGCGCTTTCCGCCGTCGCCGGAAATCCGCCCGACGCCCGATCGCGTGCGTGAGACGCTCTTCAACTGGCTCGCAGCCCGCGTGCCGGGCGCCCGCTGTCTCGACCTTTTCGCCGGCAGCGGTGCGCTCGGCCTGGAAGCGCTGTCCCGCGGCGCGGCGCATGTGACCTTCGTCGAGCGCGACCTCGAGGCGGCCCGCGAGATCCGCGCCCGCCTGGCGCAGTGGGGTGCTCACGGCGCGAGCGTGGAGCACGCCGATGCGCGCGGCTTTCTGCAGCGGCGGCCCGCCGCAGCCTTCGACATCGTGCTCCTCGATCCGCCTTTCGCCTCGGCGCTGCTCGGGGAGACCGCGGCGCGCCTGGAGCAGGGCGGCTGGCTGTCCGACGGCGCGCTCGTCTACCTCGAGTCTGCCGCCGGCGCGGCGCCCCCGGTGCCGGCCGGCTGGACGCTCCTCAAGACCAAGCGGGCCGGCGAGGTCGGGTATCATCTCTACTCGCGAGACTCGAGGGGGACTGACGTCGCATGAGCCGCAACGCCATCTATCCGGGGACTTTCGACCCGATCACCAACGGCCACCAGGACCTGGTGCGCCGCGCGGCGGGCATCTTCGACCGCGTCATCGTGGCCATCGCCTCCAATCCCAACAAGGCGCCCATGTTCCCGCTCGATGCGCGCATCGACCTGGCGCGGCGCGTGCTCGACGACCTGCCGAACGTCGAGGTGCTCGGTTACGCGGAGCTGACGGTCGAGTTCGCCAGCCGCCATCGCGCCACGGTGATCATCCGGGGACTGCGCGCCATCTCCGATTTCGAGTTCGAATTCCAGCTCGCCAACATGAACCGCCACCTCGACCGCGACATCGAGACGGTGTTCCTGACTCCGCAGGAGCAATTCACGTTCATCTCCTCCTCCCTGGTCCGCGAGATCGCCGTGCTGGGAGGTGACGTGCACGAGTTCGTGCACCCGATCGTCGAGGCGGAGCTGAAGAAGCACAGAAGGCCGAAATAGATCTCACTTCTGGCAGGCCGGGCAGTAGTAGGTGGACCTCCCCTGCTGGGTGAGCTGGCGCACGGGCGATCCGCAGACCCGGCAGGCCTTTCCCGCGCGCTCATAGACATAGAGCTTCTGCCGGAAATATCCCGGCTCCCCGTTCGCCCCCACATAATCGCGCAGCGTGGTGCCCCCGACCTCGATGGCCGTGGACAGGACCGAGCGCACCGCCCGCACCAGCCGCTTCGCCTCCTCGCGCGAGAGGCTCTGCGCCCGCCGCCGCGGCCGGATCCGTGAGCGGAACAGCGACTCGCTGGCGTAGATGTTCCCGACCCCCACGACCAGGCGGCTGTTCATCAGCACCTGCTTGATCGAGGCGCGCCTGCGCCGGGTGATCCGCCAGAGATAGTCCGCGTCGAACTGCGGATCGAAGGGCTCCGGTGCGAGGCTGGCGAGCAGCGGATGCTGCCGTGGGTCGCCGGTCGTGTAGTGCAGGCTGCCGAAGCGGCGGGGGTCGTTGAATCGCAGGGTCTTGCCGGAGTCGAGCAGCAGGTCGTAGTGGTCGTGCGCGATGCGCGGCGTCTGCGCCGGCAGGACCCTCAGCGTCCCCGACATGCCCAGGTGCACGATGAGCGAGCCCGACTCCAGCCCGATCAGCAGGTACTTGGCCCGCCGCCCGGTGGCGGTGATCCGCTGGCCGGCCAGCTTCGCCGGCAGGTCGTCCGGCACCCGCCAGCGCAACCGCGGCTCGTGCAGCGCGAGCGCCACGATCCGGCGGCCCGCGACGTGCGGCGCAAGGCCCCGCCGCGTCGTCTCGACCTCCGGCAATTCAGGCATCGATGCAGCCTACGCGATCCGTCCGACCGGGACCGGAGAAAAACCGGGGCCCGGGGGAACCGCCCCGCGCCGAGCGGATTGATTCTGCCTTCGCAAAAGATCTGCCCGCAGGCCGCCACATGACCACCCTGAAAGCCGTACGCATCCGCTCTTGCGGCGGGCCGGAGGCTCTCGAGCTCGCCGATATCGAGAAGCCCGAGCCCCGGGACGACGAGGTCCTGATCCGGGTACGCGTCGCGAGCATCAATCCGGTGGACTACAAGATCCGCTCCGGGACCTACCCGGTGGTCAGGCAGGACCCGCTCCCCAAGGTGCTCGGCCGCGAGCGTCGCCGGCGAAGTCGAGCGCTGCGGCCGTGCCGTGCGCAACTTCAAGGCGGGGGATACGGTCTATGCCATGCTCGACGGCGCCTGATCGACCAGGGCCGGGTGCATCCGCACGTCTGCGCCGTGCTCGAGCTCAAGGATGCGCGGGAGGCCCAGGCGCAGCGGCAGCGGCACCATTCCCAGGGGAAGGTGGTTCTCCAGATGGGCTGAGAGCCCCCTCCAAAGGGGGATTCCGGCGACGGCGGCGGAAGCGCAAGCTACTGTGCTACAAGGGGAAAAGGCCGAAGGGCGGGGAACTTTCCCAGCCCCTTAGCACTCCAAGACCGCGACTGCTAAAATGCCTTCCCAACGACATCTGGAGACTGCATGACCGCAAATACCGCATTGATCGCCCGCCCTGGTGATCTGGCGCTCGCAGGTCCGGTCGGGAGCCTGGATGCGTACCTCGACCGCGTGAGACGCATCCCGGTGCTGACCCGGGAAGAGGAGCGCGAGCTGGCGGAGCGCTTCCGCTTCCATGATGACCTCGACGCCGCCCGCAAGCTGGTGCTCTCGCACCTGCGCTTCGTCGTGCACGTCGCGCGCGGCTACAACGGCTACGGCCTGCCGGTCGGAGACCTGATCCAGGAAGGCAACGTGGGCCTGATGAAGGCCGTGAAGCGTTTCGACCCCGAGCTCAACGTGCGGCTGGTGTCCTTCGCCGTGCATTGGATCCGCGCCGAGATCCACGAGTACGTGCTGCGCAACTGGCGGCTGGTCAAGATCGCCACCACCAAGGCGCAGCGCAAGCTCTTCTTCAACCTGCGCCGGCTGAAGAAGAACCTGACGTGGCTGTCGGCGGAGGAGACGGCAGCCGTTGCACGCGACCTCGGCGTCACGCCGTCCGAAGTGACGGAAATGGAAAAGCGCCTGGCGGCTCGCGACATGTCGTTCGATCCGACGCCGGAGGCGGACGACGAGGACACCTACAGTCCGGCCGCGTACCTGCCCGCAGCGAATGCAGACCCCGCGGAGCGGGTGGAAAGCGCGGAATGGGAG
>DAHUXV010000209.1 GCA_027306985.1 Gammaproteobacteria bacterium
ATGAAGGCCGTGGCCGACTACCTGGAATCGCTTCCGTAGGGAAGCCATGCCGCCGCGCGGCCGCGCGGCGGAGCCACCCGGGCGGCAGATGCCGCCGCGGCGGGCAGGACGCCCGCCGTCCGACCGGCGAGCCAACATGAAGGCCGGCATCCGGGACCTCTCCTCGGCTCTGCTCCCGCAGCTCGCGGTGGCCGGGCGGATGGCGCTGGCCGTCGCCCTGGCCATCGTCCTGGGTCTCGCGTTCGAGGGGATCTACAAGCGCGAGGAGCGCACGAGCCCGGGCGGCATACGGACCTTTCCGTTGCTCACCGTCCTCGGGATCGTGCTCTGGTCACTCGAGCCGAAGTACCTGGCGCCTTACGTCGCAGGCCTCGTCGCCATCTCGTTGTGGCTGTACGCGCACATCCGCGGCGCTCCCGTGCCCGCGGCGGCGAGCGACCTGCCTCGTCCCGGCCTGATGGTACCGGCCACGAATCTTCTGGCCTACACCTTCGGGCCGGTCGCGCTGACCCAGCCGTCCTGGGTCGTGGTCGCCATTGCCGTGGCGGCGGCGCTGCTCCTCGAGAGCCGCAGCACGCTGCACCAGCTGGCACAGCAGGTTCCCGCGGATGAGATCTTCACCCTGGGAAAGTTCCTGATCCTCGTCGGCGTGATCCTGCCGCTGCTGCCCGATCATCCCGTCAGCGGATGGACCCCGATCACGCCGTTCAAGGCCGCGCTCGCGCTCGTCGCCGTCTCCTCGCTCTCGTACGGAAGTTATCTCCTGCAGCGGTATGCGCCGGCCCGCTCCGGCGCGCTGTGGCCGGCCATTCTCGGCGGCGCGTATTCCTCGACGGCCGCCACCGTCGCGCTCGCCCGGGAACAGGGGCGGCTCGGACCGCTGGCCGCCGCGCGGCCCGATCTCGCCATCGGCATCGTCGTCGCGACGGCCGTCATGTATCTGCGCATCACTGCCGTCGTCGCCTTCCTCAATCCGCCGCTCGCGCTGCTGCTCCTGCCGGCGATGACGATCTGCTTCGCGCTGGCGGCGGCCATCTCCGGCTGGCGCTGGCTGCGGCGGGCACGCGATGCGCCGCCGCCGGCCTCGAAGCTGCCGGCGGCGAATCCGCTGCAGCTCGGGACCGCGGCGGCATTCGCGGCACTGTTCGTGGTTCTGGCGGTGGCATCGGCGTGGGTGAGCCGGGAGTTCGGCGCGCGCGGCATCTACTCTCTCGCGGCCGTCACCGGACTGACGGACATCGACCCGTTCGTGCTGAGCCTCGCGCAGGGGGGCGTTGCCGGAATGTCGCTGCGCGCCCTCGCCGCGGCGATTCTCATCGCCGCCTCATCCAACAACGTCCTCAAAGGCTGCTACGCCCTCGCCTTCGGGGGGCGGCGCGCCGCCCGCTCGCCGGCGCTGGCGCTGTTCCTGCTGGCCGCGGTCGGCACGGGGTTGGCGCTGCTCTACGCGCGCTGACCCGCGGCCGTCAGCGCAGGTATGCCTCGGTCGCGTAGCGGCGCATCATGCGATGGCTGTTGAAATAGGCGCCGTTCTTCGTGATCGCGCCCCGCATGACGCCGATCCAGCCGGCCGCATCGGTCCCCCGCGCATAATAGAGAGGCAGCACGATGCGCTCGAGCTTGTCGTAGAGGCCTGCCGCGTCGTCCACCGACCAGCCGGTCACCCCCTCGATGCACCCTTCGATCCACCATCCGTCGGGGACGGACAGGCTCGGCACGCCGTTGAGCGCCGCCTTCATGCCGCTCGTGCCGGAGGCTTCGAAGGGCGGCAAGGGCGTGTTGAGCCACAGGTCGGCGCCCGCCACGATGAGCTGCGCCAGCGACAGATCGTATTCGGCCAGGTAGGCCATCGGCACGGTGCCGGCCAGCATCCTCGCATGCTCGTGCAGCAGCGCGATGAGCCGCTTGCCCTCCGCGTCGTGCGGGTGCGCCTTGCCCGCGAGCACGATCTGGAACGGGGCTTGGGCGGCGATGCGCCGCAACCGCTCCAGGTCGGTGAACAGCAGGTCGGGGCGCTTGTATGCGGTCATGCGGCGGGCGAAGCCGAGGATCGGCCTGGTTGCATCCAGCTCGATGCCGGTGAGCGCGCG
>DAHUXV010000210.1 GCA_027306985.1 Gammaproteobacteria bacterium
CTGGGCCGGGCAGGAGCCCGGATCCAGCGCTTCATCCTAGTTGCCCATCGACTCATGTCGACCCCGACATCATGAAGCGGCACGACCGTGCGCCGAGGCACAGGGACGTGCCCCGCCGCCGCAGGTGGCGGAGCTTTGGGCAAAAACCACGCTTTTTGCCCAAAGCTGCGCTGGGCCGGGCAGGAGCCCGGATCCAGCGCTTCATCCTAGTTGCCCATCGACTCATGTCGACCCCGACATCATGAAGCGGCACGACCGTGCGCCGAGGCACAGGGACGTGCCCCGCCGCCGGAGGGCGAGGCGGTGCTCTCAGCGAAGCACGGCTTCGCTCCGCCGAGCGAGCTTTGGGCAAAAACCACGCTTTTTGCCCAAAGCTGCGCTGGGCCGGGCAGGAGCCCGGATCCAGCGCTTCATCTTAGAAACGCGGCAGCTCCGGATGCGGCAGCTTGCCGCCGCGCACGTGCAGGCGCCCGAGCTCCGCGCACCGATGCAGGGTCGGCACCGCCTTGCCCGGGTTGAGCAGCCCGAGGTCATCGAACGCACGCTTCACGGCATGGAAGGTCTCGAGCTCGCCGGCGCCGAACTGCACGCACATCTGTCCGATCTTCTCCATCCCCACACCGTGCTCGCCGGTGATGCTGCCGCCTTCGCGGACGCAAAGCTCGAGGATCTCGCCGCCGAACGCCTCCGCCCGCGCGAGCTCGTCCGGGATGTTGGAATCGAAGAGGATGAGGGGATGCAGGTTGCCGTCTCCGGCATGAAACACGTTGGTGCAGCGCAGCCCGTACCTGCCCTCCATCTCGCGGATGGCCTGCAGCACGGCGGCGAGCCGCCGGCGCGGAATGGAGCCGTCCATGCAGTAGTAGTCGGGCGAGAGCGCGCCCATCGCCGGAAACGCGGCCTTGCGGCCCGCCCAGAAGCGCAGCCGCTCGGCCTCATCGCGCGATACCCGGCACTCCGTGGCGCCCGCCCGCCGCATCACCGCCTCCATGCGCAGGACCTCCTCCTCGACCTCCTCGGCGGCGCCATCGGACTCGCACAGCAGGATCGCCTCGGCATCGAGCGGATAGCCCGCGTGGACGAAGGGCTCGACGGCCGCGATGGCGGGACGATCCATCATCTCGAGCCCCGCGGGGATGATGCCCGCCGCGATCACATCCGCGACCGCCCGGCCGGCCTTGGTCAGGTCATCGAAGACCGCGAGTACGACGCGGGCGCACTCGGGCCTGGGGATCAGGCGCACGGTGGCTTCGGTCACGACGCCGAGCAGCCCCTCGGACCCCGTCAGCAGCGCGAGGAGGTCGTAACCCGGAGCGTCCGGCGCCGCGGAGCCGATCTCCAGCACCTCGCCCTCGATGGTGAGCACTCGCAGCGCCAGCAGGTTGTGCACGGTGAGGCCGTACTTCAGGCAATGCACGCCCCCCGAGTTCTCCGCGACGTTGCCCCCGATCGTGCAGGCGATCTGGCTCGAGGGATCGGGCGCATAGTAGAGGCCGTGCGGCGCGGCCGCCTCGGAGATGGCGAGGTTGCGCACTCCGGGCTGGACGCGCGCGATGCGCGCCAGCGGGTCGATGCCGACGATGCGATTGAGGCGTGCCAGGGACAAGAGCACCGCATCCGGCCGCGGAGTCGCGCCGCCGGAAAGTCCGGTGCCCGCCCCACGCGCAATCACCGGGACTCTCGCCGCGTGGCAGAGGCGCAGCACCGCGGCGACCTGGGCCTCGTCCGCGGGGAGCGCAACCGCAAGCGGCGTCTGGCGATACAGTGTCAGCGCATCGCACTCGTAGGGCTTCAGCTCCTCGGGGCTCGACAGCACCGCGCCGGCCGGCAGCAGGCGCCGCAGCCGCTCGATGATCTGACACTCATCGCGCACACGCACACCCGCTCAGGAGGTCGGCTTGGGTCCCTTCACCGCCATGACGAAGTCGTTCAGGCGGATGTACTTGCGATAGGCGCTCTGCACCTGGGACGCGGTCAGCGACCGATAGCGCCGGCCCGCGATCACGCTCTCATCGAGCGGCTCGCCGTGCGAGGCGTAGGTCAGCAGCTGTCCGCCGATGCTGCCGAAGCTCGACTCCCCGAGCGGAATGGACCGCAGCAGGATGCCCTTGGCGCGGTCGAGATCGGTCGCCGGCAGGGTGCCGCTCTGCATGCGCCGCAAGTCCTTCACGATCAGCCTGCGGGCGGCGAAAACCTTGTCCGGATCACAGCCGTAGGAGACGGTATAGCTGCCGCGATGCTTGCCCAGGCTGAAGCCCGTCGATACGTAGTAGACCAGCCCCGCCTTCTCGCGCAGATCGTGGTAGAGCCATGAGGCATAGAAGCCGCCCCCCAACACCTGGTTGCCGAGCCGCAGCGCGTAGCGCGCCGGACTCTTGCGGGTGACCGGAATCATCTGCGCGAGCGACACGCTGTCCTGGACCGCGCTGCGATCGGGCGTATTGAGGCTCGCGGCCTTGTTGAGCGGCACCGGCGGATAGTCCACGTGCGGCTTCGGGCCGGTGGCGAGCCAGGCGCCGAACGTGTCGGCCACCACCCGCATCGCCTGCGGCGCGGTCACGTTGCCGACGACGACGATGGTGGTCATGTCGGGCCGGAAGACCTTCCCGTAGTAGGACGTCACCTTCTCGAGGGTCAGGCCCATGATGCTTTGCGGCGTCGGATGGCGCAGCGACGGATCGCCCGCGGGCACGAGCAACCGCTGCTGGCCGATGCCGTTGAGAAATGCCGGCGAGTGAATCTGGCCGAGCCACTCGCCCGCCGCGTTGTGCTGCATGTAGGCGAACGCCCGGGGCGAGAGCCGCGGATGCAGCTCGTTGTCCGCGAGCAGCGCCATGCCGCGCGAGAAGTACTGCGCGGGCACGCTGAGCGAGAACTGCGTGCCCGCGTGCTCCGTGGCGGTGATGGCATCGAGCGCCGCCTGGAACTGCAGACGGTCGAGGTGCGCGCTGCCGAACTGGAACAGGCTGTCCAGCACCTCGCCCGCCCCCTTCTCGCCTTTCGGCGCCTGCATGTCGGAGTTGGAGCGCACCTCGCCGAGCACCACCACGGTATTGCTCACCGACTCCGGCTGGATCACCAGCTTCAGTCCGTTCGGCAGGACGTAGCGCACCGGATGCAGCCGCGAGCGCGGCACCGGCAGCTTCGCGAACGCCTTCGCGGCCCAGACCGGCAGCTTGACGGCCTTGCTCGGAACGGCAGCGAAGCTCTCCGCGCCGCCGAAGCCTTTGCTCTGCACGGCCTTGCCGGAGCTCTGCGGCGTCAGGATGGCGGTGAAGGTGCGCGCCGGATCGAAGACCTGCCGGGCCAGCCGGTCGACCTTGGCGGGAGTGACCGCCTCGAT